>CALALQ010000059.1 GCA_937925595.1 uncultured Demequina sp.
CCCCGCCGTCGGGGGTGACGGTGGACATGGTCCACAGCCACGACACGGTGGCCGCGGCCAGCATGACAGCGAACAGGGTGACCGTCTTCGCGGTCACGTCCTGGTAGGTCATCCGGTCCGCCGACGGCAGCGCGGGAGGCAAGCCGAGTCGGGAGGTGACGGGGTTGGTGAAGCTCAAGGTGGGCTCCTTGCTCGTGGGTGGGTTCGTCAGCCGGCCAGGCCCGCGCCGACGGGGAGGGTCTCAGGTGCGCAGCCTGCTGTGGTGGCGGCGGTGATGATTGTGTCCGCCTCGGACGCCTGGTCGCTCGATTCGGTCATGGCGAAGAACTTGCCGCTGTCGGACTGGACGATCGCGCACCAGTGCTCGGCGGAGCCCGCCTCGTACGGGGTGACGATGTCGAAGAGGGCGACGTCGGTGGCGTTGCCCCAGTTGCCGCTTGCTTCGTGGAGCGCGGCTGCCTGCTGCTGCATCCGGCCGAGCTTGGCGGTCGCGTCTCCGTCCTGTGCGCCAGCGACGATGGCGGGGACGGCGACGGCTCCGATTGTGATGAGGCCGCCGAAGGCGACTGCCAGGATGCCGAGACGGATTGCGGTGCTGCTGCTGTTGCTGTTCACAGGGGTTCCTCCATACAGGGGTGGGGTTTCCCCGTACCCTGCGGCGGCTACTGGATGCAGGCGCGGGCGGCGGCGTTGAGCATGCCGGTGTCATCGTCGCCGAGGCCGGCGGATGTGTCCGCTTCGACGGTGACGGTGAGCTTCGTGCCTGCGTGGAGGTTCCGCTCAGGGAAGTAGTCGTAGACGACCGACTGGACGGCCCCGTCGCTCCACCGTGCTTTCGCGGTGGAGGCGACCCCTGCCAGGGGGACGATGAACTCGGTGTCGGTGGCGCACTGGATCGTGAAGGTGCGGAGCGCCTTCTTGTCGGGGCATTTGGCTTCGGTCTTCGCGTCGGCCGCGGTTGCGGCTTCACCGAACCGGCCGGACTTGCTGGATGCGGCGAAGAACTTCCCGGACCGTGACTGGGCGACCGCGCACCAGCCCTGCGAGCTGCCGTACGTGTTGGCGGTGTCGAGGTTCACGTCGGTGGACTCGCTGTACTGGATGCCGGAGATCCCGGCCGTCAGAGCGTCGGCGTCTGCGGCGTACCAGCCGGTGCGTTCCAGGAACGCGGACTGGACGGTGCGGATGGTGCTGAGGTCTGTCTTCGCGGCAGCGTCCGAGGCGGAGTTCACCCAGCCGGGCGCTGTGACAGCGCCGACGCCGGCGACGATAGCGCTGATTGCGATGCCGCCGAGGACGAGGAAGGGGTTGGCCATTGGGTCGCTCCGTCAGGGTTCGTGGGGTTCACCCGTTACCCTGCGGCGACTGCCCTCAGCAGCTCGAGGACGCGGACCTCGTCTTCGGGGGTGCCGAACAGTTCGACGCGGGCCAGGTGCGGCGCCCCGGTCTTGGCGGAGATGATGTCCCCGGCGATGCAGTAGGTGGTCCCGAAGTTTGTGTTGCCGAAGGAGACGACTCCGCGCAGCAGTTCACGGTTCGCTTTGACGTTCAGGAACCGGATGACCTGCTTGGGGACGGCGCCGCCTTCGCTGCCGGACCCGTATGTCGGGGTCAGCAGGACGAACGGGCGGGCCGCGTCCACGTCCGGGTCGCCCTTGCGAAGCGGGAGCCTGCGCGCTTCGAGGTTCGGTTCGCGGGCTTGGAGTTTCGTCGCGAACCGCCAGGTGTATCCAGACACGGACGAGAAGACGATGACCTCAGGCAGCATGGAGGCTCCGGCGGCCGTTGCGGTAGAAGGAGACGAACGCGACCAGCGCGCAGATGGCGGACGCTCCCACACCCATCGCGCTCGGGGAGCTCATGATGATGAGCGGGACACCGTACGTCGACCACAGCAGGGTGCGGCGGGCGGCTTTCACGGCGACACTGACGGTGGCCAGCTCCACGATGGCGAGCACCTGCGCGATGACATGGGCGACGTGCAGCAGCGCGGCCGCGAACGCGTAGACGACCAGGCCCGGCCCGCCGGAGCCGGGGTTCGCGGCGATGACGGTGATGATGGCGACGGCGATGGCGGCGGTCTGGGTGCGGGCGGCGTACCGGTACTTCCGCGCCCAGGTGCCGGTCGCCACCCAGGTGATGACTGCGCCTTGCGCGATCGCGTACATGGCGGCCGCGTCGGTCGGCTGGTTGAGCGCGATGAAGGCGGCGACAACCAGGTACACGACCAGGAGGAGGCGTCGGGCGATGCGGAGGGCGGGTTTCATGCCCTCCTCTATACGGTCAGGGCCTCACGCGGCGCGTTTGAGGGCCGAGCGCGCCCGGTGGAGGAGCGATTTGGTGGCTGAGACGGACAGGTGCAGGCGTTCAGCGGTCGTCTCGATGTCTTCCCCGAGGACGTCCTGCCCGTAGAGGACGAGGACGTACGACGGCGGGTGTTTAGCGAGCTCACGTTGGCGGGCGAGGGCTCGCAGGAGAAGCTCGGCGGGGTCATCCTCCTCCCGGTCGGGGACCTCCTCGGTCACCTCCTCGAACTTCCGGCGCGCCCAGATGCGGGTCGCTTCGTTCTGGATGGAGCGGCGCAGGTACGCGCGGACGTTCCCGGTCGGTCCTCCCCCGTTCAGGCGGGCTTTGTGGATGGCGAGGAAGACTTCGGAGACGACGTCTTCGGCTTCGTGTAGGTCGCCGATGACGCTTCGGGCGACACGGAGCGCCCAAGCATGGTGCTCAGCGAACAGCTCCTGCATGACGCTCCTTGGGATCGTGCATCGGGGGCTGCACGCAAGCGTCAAGTGTACCTGCGGTTTGGACGCGTCTAACGCGCGCGAGCGAGCATCCGGGCCAGCGGAACATGCTGGCCGAGCTCGTGTTCGGCGCGGTCGAGCAGCAGCTCCTGCCCGTAGGTCAGGGTGAACGGTACGGTCGGGTCCAGCTCGGCGTCGCGGACCTCGACGATGACACGGTGCAGGCGCATCGTGTCGGTCTCCGGGCGCGGGAACTTCGCTGGGAGGCCCTTGGCGGCCGTCGCCTGCTCCCACACGGGGCGCAGGGCGCGGAGGTGGAACCTGGCGTTGAGGGTCCTTATCCACGCCTCCCCTCTTCGCAACGCCGGTCCGAAGGTCAAAGCGACAAGGAACACACCGAAGGACGCGGCGGTCAGCGGCGACTGGGCAGCCCCAGCCGCCTCGTACACGACGCTGTTGTGGAAGGCTCCCGCCAGGTACAGGGCAAGGGAGTCCGCCGACATCACCATGCTCAGTCCTGATGCGACGCTCAGCAGCCCGCCGGTGACTTTGTCCCGGCGGGTGGTAGGAGCAATCGTGGTCGCGACAGCGGTGACCCCCAGGTACGCGGACACCAGCAGCCCGTAAAGGAACGGGATGCACCGATACGACGTCGAGGCGAGATCCCCGCCCCAGTTGTCGGTCATGAACGGATCCAGTCCCGACCCGCCGAAGTCCCGGTGAGAAAACACGAACGAGACGAACAGAGCGGCAACACTCGCTGGCAACCCATACCGGGCGCGCTTGGCGAACCTCGACCCGCCCCGCGCGGTGATGATGCTGCGGGCGAAGATGGAGACGCCGCACATGACGATACTCATGCCGATGAAGTGGATGACATCCGGCGGCACGCCCAGACCCTCGAAGGTCGCGAACCGGGACGTACGACAACAGATGATGCCGGTCACCAACAGCGTGATCGCGGTTGAGATGCGGCCGTCTTCCCGTGACCACGGGATGAGCAGGACACAGAAGATGACGACGAACGGGAACGCCGGCCCTAGTGAGTCGGGCAGCATCAGCCGAACACCCTCCCGAAACTCGTCGAACGCGGGTGCCGCATCACTTCGGCGAGGTAGTCAGCGAGGTCTTCCGCTTCCCTTTCACAGTCAGCGTTGTTATGCCCGGCGGTGCCCGCCTCGAGCTCATCGGGGGTGACGCCGCCGTGGCCGAGGAGGATGTGTGCCATTTCGTGCAGGATGAACTGCTCCCGGTGCAGGGGCGATTCGGTCGGGGCGTGAAGGACGATGTCGCCGTGCTCGGTGTTCAGCCACAGCCCGGACAGGACGTAGGTGTCTGAGACCAGCATGGGTTCTTCCCTTACGGTGAGCGGCCTGCTCCTCCAAGCCTGGATGCGAGCGATAAGCTCGTCCAATGTGATGCCGCCCTCGACCGGGATCGGCAACCTGTTCTTGCGCTGCCGATTCCCCCGCATCGTCAGCCCCTATTGAGTGACACCCACCCGTGCCGCCTCCTTGGCAAGCACCTTCTGGATGGTGGCAAGCGCCCCAGGAGACAGGTCGCCGAGGGTGCGAGTGGCGTAGGAGGTGACATCGGCGGCTCGCATCGCGCGGACGACGTCGAGTTCCTTCTCGTCCAGGTCGATGTCCGCTTCGCCGTTCAGGTAGCCCTTCGGGGCGCCGAAGAAGTCGCAGATGGCATCGAGGAGCACAATGTCCTCACAATCGCGGTGGGCGTGGACGATGTATGACCAGCGGGCACGGCTGAGGCTGACACCCCGGACGGCGAGCCAGCCGGACAGGTCGGCGAACGCGACCTTCTTCCCGGTGCGGGCAAGTTCGAGGTCGAGCAGGACACGGAGGCGCTTGGCTCGCTCCGCCGCGCGCTGCAGCTGACTCGCGGTCTGTTCGGTCATGCCTTCGTACTCCCCCGGAGCGCCATTAGACAACGTCTAACGGTACCATTCTGAACCTGCGTCTTTGCTGGGCGGCCACCTTCCGGCGGGCGATGTCGGAGGGTGTCGCTACGGTCCACCTCATGTCTTCTTCCACGCTCGTCTGCCCGAATGGGTGCGGTGACCTGTCCGTCTTCATCAGCCGTCGCGGCCGCCGTCAGCGCCCGTACACAGGGTGCCGTAGCTGCGGGTACGCCGACTACCGCGGCGGGTCCCCGGCCCTTGACGAGGCGTGCGCCACGGTGGAGCCGGTGAACCCGCCGGTGGAGTACGAGCGAATCGACCATGTCATCGGCGACGACCCGTACGCCGGCACGGTGAACTAGCGGAGGAAGCCGGCCTCCATGTCCAGGAGGAAGGCCTCGTCACGGTCCAGGAGCGCCCGACGCTCAGCGTTGGCGAGCCGCTGCTCGGCGAAGAACTCGCTCAGCAGCTTCTGCCACCCGGCGACCGTGTCCGCGTTGAACTGGCGGACCGCTTCAGCCACCTCCTCGTAGTCGGCGTTCACAGTGTTGAGCAGGTCGAACGTCTCCTCAGCACCGGCGACAGCAGCCGTTACCGTGATGATGGTGCCGAAGTCGGTGAGGTGACGCTCGGCGACGAGCTCCGGGAAGTCGAAGGTGGTCGGGTTGACGGCACGGAACACGTCACCGGGGATGCGGAGCTCGACGTCGAGCTCGGTGATGAGGGCACTGTTCATGGTCGGTCCTAACGACGAAGGGTGACGTGCCGGACGGTCACGTCACCCTCTGCATGCGCAGTTCGGTCAGACTTCTGGGTCACCGAGCAGGCGTGCGCGCAGTGCGGCGAGGTTCCGCTCGTCTTCGCGCAGGCGACGGCGACGGTCGGCGATCGCGTCCAGTTCCTCGTCGATGGCATCCTCGACGAGGGTCGCCCATGCCGCGAACGGGTCAGCGTTGAATGCTTCGACGGCGGCTGACACCTCGGCGGGAACCTGCGGGGCGTCGTGGACCTCGGAGTGGAGGCACATCTTCACCCCGCCGACGGTGACGTGGACGAACGTGATGTAGGTGTCCCCGCGGGGGTCCATGCTCACACGTGCCGGGCTGGGCTCAGGGTTGCCGGACAGCCGGCGGAGCTGGTCGAAGTTCAGGATGGTAAGTGGCACGGGGAGGGGCTTTCGGTCGCGCGAATGGGACAAGTCGCCTATGCGCTGACACCTTGCTCCGACGCGTTCTGACGCGGTTCTCGGGCGTGTCGGAGGCTGTCAGAGGCCGGTGGTCATGTACCTGGTGGCGAGGTCGCCGACCGGTTCGAGTGTGCCCTGGATGGCGTCGTACCGGAACAGGCCCATGCCGACCTGGGAGGCGAACGCGACAGAGCCGGCGGTGTAGGTGCCGGACGTGAAGAACAGCGGCTTCCGGCCGTCGGCGTACGCGACGCCCCCGAGCGCGCGGACAGCCTCGACGTCGACGGACCCGGTGTAGTTCTTCACCTGGGCGATGTAGTGGTGGGAGGTGACATCCACTCCCCCGTCGCCGGTGAAGGTCGTGGTGGCCACGCCCTGAGCACCCAGGTAGGTCATCCACTGGGCGACGAGTTGCTCGGCACCTTCGTGGGAGACACCGAACGGCTGCGGGAGAGGGGCCGGGCCGCCCGGGGTGAACCCTTTGCCCTTCTTCCGTTTCTTCTTGGCGGGGTCGTAGGCGCGTGCTTTGTCCCGGCGTTCCTGGATGGCGGCCAGCGCGCCGTCGGCGATGGCTTCCTTGACGATGCGGCGCCGGTCTTCCAGGTCCCGGTTGGCTTCGTAGGTGAGGAACGCGCAGACTCCCCACAGGGCGACGGAGGCGACGAACGAGATGCCGGTGAACATGTCGTACACGTCCGGGTGCTGGTAGTGCTTGCGGGCGTTCGTGGCGAGGTTCAGGAACACGAAACCCGCGATGAGTGCTGCCCAAGCCGCCCAGTACCAGATGGACTTCACCCACCGTGCCTGGGGCAGGATTGTGTTCGCCAGCGCGTGACAGTAAGGGCCGAGCTGAGGCGCCATCGCCTCCATGGTGTCCCAGATTTTCTCGTAGTCGCTGCCCCACGTCCTCCCGGCAGCGTGAGCGTCTTCGAGGATGTCGGCTGCGACGGTCGGGTATGACATGTCGGAGACTTGGGGTGTCGTCATTCCCGCATCATATGGGCGATCCCCGACGTTGCGGAATGACGACTTTCCGGGGCGGGATATCACCCGCCAGATGCGGCGGTGTCTTGAGTGCCTGATGCTGTTGGACTAATGTCGCGGACCTGAGTGCGCCGCGTTTTGCGGCTGTGCGAAATGACACGGTGAAAGGTACGGTAGCCGAATGGCTCAAAGAATTGTGCACCAGCTCGTGGACGACATTGACGGGACGGTGCTGGAAATCGGCACCGGTGAGACGGTGACGTTCTCGCTGGACGGCAAGACGTACGAAATCGACCTGACGGAAGCGAATGCCGCGAAGATGCGGGAAGCGTTCGCACCGTACATCAAGGCGGGGCGCACAGTGTCCGTGGACAAGCCCCGGCGGGGTGGGAACCGGTCCAAGAAGTCGCCTGCGCAGGCGACGCGCGACGGAGGCACGAAGCGTAAGCGCACCCGGAACCCGGAGACCGACGCCATCCGGACGTGGGCGAAAGACAACGGCTACGAGGTCAATGACCGTGGCCGTGTTCCTCAGGCGATCGTGGACGCGTACAACGCCGCGCAGTAGTTACGCGGCGGCGGGCGTCATTCCCGCGGCGGGCGCCTCGGCCTGAGCGGTCGCCTTCGCCTTGTCGAGCTTGTCGGCCTCGTGGAGAAAGAACAGGAATCCGGCACCGAACATGAGCGACATGGTGAGCATGGCGACCATGAAGAACGGGCGGCCGGCAATGTATTCGATGAACGCCGCAACGGTGAAAAACAGCGGGACGACCATGCCGACGAAGCAGACAGCGGCGCTGCGGTGGAGACGTGCGATGCGGGTCATGATGGTCCTTTCGTGAATGCCGTTTCCCGGCTCAGGACCTACATGCGCAGTCGTCGCACTTTTCTGGGTCACTCCACCAGCAGGCGTGCCTTTTCGCGCAGCGTCGCCGCTTTCGCTTCCAGGGCTTCGGCGTCGGTGAGCAGCTCCTCGGCGTGGGCTTTGGCGAGCGCGGACCAGGCGGCGCGGGCGTCAACGTTGAACTCGGCAACCGCGCGCTCGAGGGGCGGCACCTGGTTCGGGCGAAACTGGTTCCAGACGACGACAGACGGTGCGGCCGGGTTGCCGTAGAAGACGGCGACGTTGATGGTCGCCGCCTGCGGGACCGTCGCCATCAGCAATGGCGGGTACTGGAACGTGTCGAAGTCGATGGTGTCGAACACGTCCGGGCGGAGGTGCTCGGCGAGTGATGCGAGTGCGGGAGCTGTCATGCGGTGGCGCTTTCTGGGTGGAGCTTGGCTGTGGCGGTGCGGAACTGTTCGAGCTTGCGGACCTGCTCGATGATGAGCGCCTGCGACCACGCTTCCTGCTGGGTGGCAAGGGCTGCCCATCCGGCGCGGGGGTCCGTGTTGAACTCGTCAACGGCCGCCCAGTAGGCGAGGGCCCGCTCGCGCCCTCCGTCGCTGTCGGTGAAGCTGTCGGAGGAGATGACGTAGTCCTCTCCTTGGATGGTGCAGGTCGCTTTCAGGATGAGGGAGCGGCCGATGGGGTTCTGGGTGACGCGGAGGGCTGGGAAGTCGAAGTCGGCTCTGCTGACGACGTTCATGAAGTCGCTGAGTGAGCAGCGGAGCCCCACGAGAGGTGTGATTTTCATGCTGACGCCTCCACGGTGTCGATGCGGGTGATGTCGCCGGCCACGCCTGGCCGACGTTGACGGTGGTGGGGTTCATGCTTGGTCGATGACGCGGTTGAGGGCGGCGTTGGCGGTGCGGACACGGACAACGGCTTCTTCCAGTCGGTCCAGTTCCTGACGGTTCTGGGCGATGCGAGTGCGGGCAAGGTGCGCCCACCCAGCACGCGGGTCCGCGTTGAACTCTTCCACGGCCGTGCGGATCCGGTCCACGGTCTGTTCCGAGGACCACCCGTCAGCGAGGAGCTGTTCGGCGCGAGCGCCGGGGAAGGTGACCGTCCAGGCGCACGGACGGCCACGGCGCGCCTCCGTGGCGACGAGTGTCAGCGGCGGGTAGTCGAACGCGGCCGGGTCGAGGGTGTCGATAGACCCCCGGTACGGGAGTTGAGAGGTGAGGGCGGCGAGTTTCATGCTGCGTTCGCGATCGCTTCCAGGTTGGCGATGGCAGCCTGCTGCCGCGCGGCAGAGTCCAGGAAGACAGCGAGCTTCGGGGCACGGTGCGCGGCACGGGCGCGGGCGATGAAGGCCCACCCGGCGCGAGGGTCGCGGTTGAACTCGTCCACGGCGACCTTGAACTCGTCCGCCATCTCCCGGTTCCCCCAGTTGTGGGCAGCGGTGTGGCGGATGCTGCCGCGCTGGTACTCGGCGTACGCGCCGATGGTGTCGGGCTGAGTGTGCTCACGGTACGTGAGGGCCGGGTAGTCGAAAGCGGCCGGGTCGATGCGGTCGATTTCGAGGTTGTCGACGTAGGAGCGGGTGAGCGGCTCGAGGGTCATGCGGGCATTCCTTCGGTCGGGACCATCTTCTGGAATTGGACGACTTCGAGCGGGTAGGTCGGGGCCTCCGGCTCCCAGTCGAAGATGAGCGGGCATTCGATGAGGTACGGGTCGGTCGGCGGGGCGGGGTGCCCCGCGTTGTGGAACTGGCGGGCGGTCCAGTCCACTGCCCGGAGGGCGCCCGTGTCCGGGTCGGTGATGACGGTGAACCAGTGCTGGCCTTCGTCGATGGATTCGGCGCGGACGAGGAACCCGTCGACGCCGTGCTGGCGGGCGTGGGTCAGGAATCGGGCGCTCATCACGTCGCAGTCCGGGGACTCCCAGCCCTCCTCGTCCGGGTACTCGAACGCCCACCCGGCCGCGTCACGGTCGGTGCTGACGAACAGGTGACAGAGCAGGTCGAGGGCTGTCATAACGCCGCATTCGTGATGAAGCTGTTGGCGAGGGATTCGAGACGGTCGGCCTCGGCACGGAGGCGAGTGACCTCTTCCTCGAGGGTGGCGATGTCGGTGCGGTGCTCCGCGGCGCGGTAGCGGGTGAGGTGCGCCCAGCCGGCGCGGGTGTCCCGGTTGAACTCGGCGACGGCGTCCGCCCACGGGGACGGGTCTACGGTGGTGCCGCCGACAGCGATGAAGAGCGGCTTTCCCTCGTAGGCGATGCTGGCACGGACGCCGTGGCCGGGCTGCTCCTCGTGCGGGGTGATGTTGCACTCCAGCTTGGGGTAGCCGAGGGCGACAACGTCGAGGTTGTCGAAGACGCAGGTGCGGAGGCGTCGTGCGATGAGGTCGAGGTCGCCGGTCATGCTGCGATTCCCTTCGGGGCGGCGGGGACGTGGAACTCGTAGGTCACGTCGGTGCGGTGCGTGAACGGGCTGATGTTGTGGAGGGTGCAGTTCTCGACGATGACCTTCACGAACGGGCGGGTGATGGTCGCGTCGTCGTGGACGACGACGTTGCGGGTGTCGGCGGCGCCGGGGACGGTGCCGTCTTCGGCTTGGACGGTGAACAGGACCGTGTCACCGTCACCGGGGACGAGGTACTCCCCCGTCGCGGCCTCGGCCAGGTACATGGCGTTCACGTCGGCCTGGCAGACAGCACCGGCGAGCGGGTCGGAAGCGTCAGCGAACGTGGTCGCGGACCCGAAGATGAGTGCGGCAGTCGCGACGGTGGGGATGATGGTCCGGGCGCGGAACCCGGGGACGCCGGGTTTGATGGTCGCGATCGCGTAGCCGACGATGATGGCCGCTGAGGCGGCGGTGAGTCCGAAGAACAGCATGGTCAGACTTCTCCGTTGCAGTAGTGAGGCATGCGGACGGGGAAGGCCATGTCGCCGGTGAGCTCGGTCCAGTGGTGGGGGCTGTGCCCGAAGCCGCGGTCGCACGGCTCGTGAACCCACTCGTCGGGGTCCTCGCCAGCGGCAACGTCGATGACCTTGGCGAGGTCGATGTTGCGGACCTTCAGCCACGGCTCCTTGTCGGACGCGGCCGCCAGGATGGGGAGCGTGTCCAGCAGGCGCCGGACGTGGTCGAGGGTGACCTTCGCGTCGGGGGCGGCGCGGGTGCGCTGCGCGAGCGCGTCGAGTACCCGGTCGACGATGGACCCGAGGTCGTCTCGGGTGAGCGGGTCGGCGTGCCCTTCCCAGGCGTCGTCGATGAGAGCGGCGATGGCGGTGTCTCGGGCGGTGGTCATGGTGGCCTTCCGTGGAGGTGGTCACCTACTCCATGCGCAGT
>CALALQ010000060.1 GCA_937925595.1 uncultured Demequina sp.
CCGGAAGATGCATGCGCTGATGCGTCGGCAGGGGTGGGACATCGGCCGCGACCAGACCGAGCGACTGATGCGGCTGGCCGGCGTGCGCGGCGTCAAGAGGTCGAAGCGGGTGTTCACGACGAAGACTGATCGGACCTTGTCGCTGCCGACCGATCTCGTCAACCGGCGGTTCACCGCCGACGCGCCACGCCGGCTCTGGGTCTGCGACGTGACCTATGTCGCGACGTGGTCCGGGTTCGCGTATGTCGCGTTCGTCACCGACGTCTACTCCCGCCGCATCGTGGGCTGGAACGTCGCCGCGACGCTGAAGGCCGAGATCTTGCCGCTGCAGGCGCTCGACATGGCCGCGTGGGACGCCGGCGGCGACCTCACCGGGCTGACGCATCACTCGGACCACGGCTCGAACTACATGGCGATGGTCTACACCGACCGCGTCATCGAGCTCGGCGCCATGCCCTCCACCGGGACCGTCGGCGACTCGTTCGACAACGCCCTCGCGGAGGCGGTCAACGGGCTCTACAAGACCGAGCTGATCCGTCAGCGCGGACCGTGGCGAACCGTCGAGCAAGTCGAGCTCGCGACGCTCGAGTACGTCTGGTGGTGGAACAACCAACGCCTCCACGGTGAGCTCGACATGCGCACCCCGATCGAGGTCGAAGACGCGTACTACGCTGACCTGGAATCAGCCAATCCGGCACCTGCTGGACAAGGCTCCCGATAGGAACGAAAGTCAGGCCGATTCACTGTGAACTTGGAGCGGTGCGAACGCTCGGCAGGATCGATGCCTTCCCGTCGCAACACATCGCGCACAGTACCGCGCCGGATCCCGTAGCGCTTGGCGAGCTCGTGCGTCGACGCGCCAGCCCGGTAGTTGGACACGACCTGCTCAACGATCGACCGCGCAAGCGCACTCTGCCGCGGTGCGGGACGGTCGTCGGCTTCGCGCTTCGATGCCCGAGCGACAGCAAGGAGCCCGTCCAGTTCCGCCGTCCTGCGCGCTTGTTGGCAGTAGTTTCGCAGGAGCCCGACGAGTGAGCGAGGCCGCGAAGCCCTCAGGGCTTCAGCGGCCGAGCGAGCGAGGAAGGGCTGAGCGTTCGCGAAGCGAACGCGATCATCCCGACGATCAGATCCAGAGAACGCTTTAGTCCTCGTCCCGCGGCACCATCACCGCGATGGCCTTCGGCTTCACTTTCACCGTCAACTTCTTGACCTTGTCCCTGTCGCCGCCGTCGAGCTCGTACAGGTGCTTCCTGTCGATCTTGATGTGGACCTTCTTGCCTTGCGCGATCTCCACAAATGGCGACTCGGCAGCCTCACCCATTGCGGTGCGCGTCAGCGCTCGCGTCCAGTCGAGCATGCTGTCGGCGGTGATGATGCCGACCTCAAGCAGCCCGTCATCCGGCTGGGACTGGGGGAACGCCTCAATGCCGCCGGTGAGCTGACCCATGTTGCCCACAAGCACACAGCCCGCGGCACCCTTGAAGAAGCGCTCGCCATCGATATCGACGGTAGCCACGAAGCGCTCCGTGTCGATGTTCTTCGCACCCGTCCACACGTAGGCGAGGCGACCCAGCGCATCCTTGAGGCTGCCATCGGCATCCTTGATCATCTTTGCGTCGAGGCCCACGCCCATCATCACGCCGAAGTGCTCGGAGTCGTCGCGCTTCACGCGCCCAAGATCGAGCTTGCGCTCGCGACCCGAGAGCGCGATGTCCACCGCCTCCTCCAGGTCCTTGGGGATGCCCAGGTTGGTGGCGAAGAGGTTGCCGGTTCCGGCAGGGAGCACGCCCAGGGGAATGCCCTTTCCCGCGAGCGTGTCAACCGCCCGCTGCACGGAGCCGTCGGCGCCTTCCTCGCAGGAACAGGGTCACCACGACCACGGCGGCCACGGCCCGCAGCGCCCACGGGTCGATGACGTCGCTCAGCACCTTGAGGAAGGTCACCGCTCCAGGTCGGTCAACGGCCCAGTCGTGGAGGCTGTTCGCCACGTCCTGGTCAAAGTCGTGAATCGCTCCCGAGCCGCGGGCGACCGCAAAGCCGACGAGCGTCACGGG
Organism: uncultured Demequina sp.; assembly: GCA_937925595.1. The sequence continues at coordinate 2,055 of CALALQ010000060.1, forward strand.
GATCGCGGCGATCACGAAGATGCCGGCCGCGGTGAGCAGCCGCTTGCCCAGCTGAACCTCTGGGGCCTGCTCAGCGTCGTTCGTCGCGTTCTCAGCGGTGCGCGTCGCCATGAGTCCAGTCAACCCTTCGGTGAGGTGGGCAGGGGAGCGCCCCATACATACCCACTGGGTCAGAACGCAATAGGGACCACCCGGCGGCGCTTCGACGGGGTGTGCACCACCTCGAATCCCGCCGCGAGGAACGCGCCAAGGGATCCCACGAACAGCTCTCCCCACGTGATCATCACGTCCGGCACGGAGATGATGGGGTAGCCCTCAAGGATGTCCGCCCCGCGCTCGCGGGCGAACGGCACTGTTGCCGCGCACAGGTCGTAGGTCAGGTGCTCTCCCTGGAACTTATTGCGCACGCGGAAGCACGTCACCGCCCAGATGGTGGGGTCAAAGCGGTCCTCGTCGCGGCCCTTCCACACCGTCGCGGTGGCCTGATTGATCTGGAAGATGGGATAGTTGACCCGCGGCTCCACCGCCACCCATCCGGCGGGCTCACCGTCCACGTAGGCGACGAGTCCAGAGGTCTCCTCCGCCGCTGGGTCGCCGCAGTTGGTGTCTTCGCGCAGATGCTGTGCTCGCACCTCCCACGGCTGTGGCGCGTGACCGGCCTGGCCCAGCTTGTAGCGCTGGCACTGGCAGCGATGCGGGTATCCCCGCTCGCCGAAGATCAGCTGCAGGTCCTCCCACGAGGCCTCGTTCGCGGGGACTGTCCGAACGCCCATGGCGACACGGTACGCCTGGGGGGCGACAGCGTCGGGCTGAAAGAGAGATCAGCGCATGAAGGGCTCGAGGATTGCGGCCACCTCGGCGGCCGCGCGCTCCGGGTCACCCGCAGCGATCGCCTCGACCAGATCATGGTGGTGGCGGTGGGCGGCCTGCACATCCTCGCTGGTCTCGTCGCGCATGTGAGCTGCGAACACTGCGAGCATGCTCTCGTAGAGTTTGACGTAGAGCGGATTGTGGGTGGCGGCCACGATCGCGGAGTGCAGCTCGAGGTCCGTGCTGACGCGCAGGTCCGGATCGTCAGCTGACCAACTGGCCTCGCGAGCGCGGCTGAGCTCGCGCAGGCGCTCGACCTCGTGCTCCGTGCGACTGCGAGCGGCGAGCGATGCGGCGGTGCTGTCGAGCGCGAGGCGCAGTTCCAGGTAGTCGCGACGGCTGCCGCCCGTGAGCTGGCGGACCAGCGTCGTGTCCAGTTCAGAGGTGGAGATGACGAACGTGCCGCGTCCCTGCTCGCGGCGCAGCAGCCCCACGTGGACCAGGGACTGGAGCGCCTCGCGCACCGTGTTGCGCCCCACGCCGAACTGGGCCACGAGTTCGGGCTCGGTGGGGATCTGCTCGCCCACGGGCCAGCGCCCCGTCGCGATCTGATCACGGAATGCGGCCGCAACCTGGTCAATCAGTCCTTCACGACGCACAGGCGAGGGTGTGGCAGACTTTCCTGAATTCATCCCATCATCCCATCATCCGTCATCTGTCTCCGGAGTTTATCGTGACGCTCGCCACCGAACAGGGGATTCCCGCCACCCGCACTCGCGCCCTGGCATTGGCAGGTCTTGCCATCGCCATCACGGCCCTCAATCTGCGCACCGCGGTCACCGGTTTCACCCCGCTGCTGGAGATCATCGGCGAGCATCTCGGCTACGGCGTCGCGCTCGCGGGACTGCTTGGCACCGTCCCCACCGCGTCCTTCGCCGTCTTCGGATTCCTCGCGCCCGTCGTGACGCGTCGCTTTGGACTCGAGCGCACGGCCACCGTCGCGCTCGCACTCACGGCGGTGTCGCTGATGGTGCGCGCCGTCGCCCCAACCCCCGGCGTGCTCGTGCTCTCCACGATCCTCGCGCTCGCGGGAATCGGCGCAGCCAACGTCGTCATCGTGCCGCTGGTGAAGGCATGGTTCCCGCACCGCCTGGCGCTGTGGACCTCGCTGTACCTGATCCTCATGCAGACCGGACAGTTCGTGGCGCCCCTCATCGCCGTGCCCGTCACCGATGCCACCAGCTGGCGCCTCTCCGTGGGAATGTGGGCGGTGCCGGGAGTGATTGCGGCGATCATGTGGTTCGCGATCACGCGCACCCGTCCCGAAGACGTCCACACCGCTGGCCCAGCAGCTCCGGCACCGGCGCCCTTCTCCGTCAGCCGCTCCGCCACCGCATGGGGACTCGTGGGGCTGTTCGCCACGCTGTCGATGGCCAACTACGGCATTGTCACGTGGCTTCCCACGGTCCTCACCGACGCGGGCGCCAACCCCGCTACCGGCGGCACCATGCTCGGGCTGTACTCGGTATGGGGCGTTGCGGCGGCCTTCGTGGTCCCCAAGATCGCGACCCGCATGGACAACCCGTTCATCGTGGTGGTCGCGTGCGCCGCGCTGCTCATCGCGGGCTACACGGGCCTCATCGTGTCCCCGCTGGGGGCGACCGTGCTGTGGGTGTGCCTCCTGGGCGTTGGCGTCAGCACCTTCCCGCTGTGCATGACGCTCATCAACCGTCGCACGCGCTCTGCGCAGGCTGCCTCAACGGTCTCCGGCTTTGTGCAGGGAATCGGCTACGCACTCGCGCGCGTCGCCCCGCTCGGCCTTGGTCTGCTGCGCCACGCGACCGGCTCGTGGACGGTGCCGCTCATCGCGCTCGCCGCCACCACCATCCCTGGCGCCGTCGCCGGCTGGTTCGCCTGCCGCCCGCGCTTCGTCGAGCCAGAGACCGCCCACTAGACCCCGAGTGGGCGCTGATGGTCGCGAACTCGCGGCTTGGTGACCACAATCGCCCAATCCAGGGATCGGGCGGGGGCGGGGCCCAGAGGTGGTGCGGCCCGCGGAGCAGGCACAGCGTCGGGCCGACGCTGCGGCGCCTAATGCTCCGCCCGCACCCGGCGCTCGCGGTAGATCCGCGTGACCAGCCCAATCCCGAGCACCAGCACGGCGGGCACGAGGATGGCGATGCGCATCGATGTGGCGTCGGCGATGACGCCGGTGGCCGCGGAGCCCACGACGATTCCCGCGTAGTTGAAGAGGTTGAGGCGGGCGACGATCTCATCCATCTGCTCGGGGGCTGTCTCGCCGGCCGCGGAGAAGGTCAGCGGCACGATCACACCAAGGCCAAGTCCCGTCAAGGCAAATCCGAGGATCGCCAACAGAGGATCGGGGGAGAAGCTCGCGAGCGCGAGACCGCCACTCGCCATCACCACCGCACCCGTGATCAACGCCGCGCGACCGGTTCGCATCACCACATAGTCGCCCGCGAGCCGAGCGAGCAGCACGGTCGCCTGGTAGGCGGCGTACCCCATCGGGACCAGGGCGCCCGTGGCGAGCAGCGTGTCCTGGAGGTAGATCGAGCTCCACGTGCTCACCACGCCATCACCGATGTACACCACCGCGACCGCGAGTCCCAGGAGCGTCAGCGTCCTCCACGGCAGGCGCTGCTTCTCGGCCGGCGTCACGTCGAGCTCGGGATCGCGAGCGAGCCCGCGCCGCAGCTTCGGCAGGCACACGAGTCCCAAGACCGCACCCGCGATGAACGCGACCTCGAACCGCACGTCCAGCGCCCCGATCGCTGCCACCAGGAGCGCGGCAACGATCGCGGCAGCGGTCTGGAACGCAAAGAACGTGTTGATGATCGAGCGTCCATATGCGCGCTGCACCGTGAGTCCCTGCATGCCGTTGCCCGCGTCGCCAAGGCCCAGGCCAAAGCCAAAGACCGCGAAAGCGGGGAACAGCGCCCAGTACGGCAGGTGGAACCACAGCGCGAGCAGTCCCGCGATCTGCAGCGCGAACGCCGGCGGCAGCACCCACGCCGACCCGCGACGCGGCGCCACCGAGCCCGCAACGAGACTGCCGGTCGCCGCGAACACCAGCACCGTGAGCACCACGGCGGACACGGCAGTGTCGTCGATTCCCGTGCGGTCCTTGAGTCCAGGCAGGCTCGTGAGAATCAGCGCGAGGAGTCCGCCCTGCAGCGCAAACGTGACGCTCACCCAGCGGCGCGTGCGGCGCCAACTGGCGGAAGGGTGGGCCATGCAAACCTCCGGGGTGGCAGCGTTGGCTCACTGTAGCGCCGCGATGCCCGACGCTGTGGTCACCTAACCGATGGGTCGCGCGAGCCCTTCAATCACCGTGGCATGGGGAAGCTCTGCGACAAGAGAACCAGGGGCGATGATCTTTGCGGCGCGCACGCCAGCGCCCCAGGTGAGCAGGGCAGACTCGGCGACGCGCGAGTCCACGAAGATGGGCCAGTCCCGCGGCAGGCCGAACGGCGTGATGCCGCCGTACTCCATGCCGGTGCGCTCGACCGCGACGTCGAGCGGCATGAAGGACGCCTTGCGCACGTCGATGCGCTTGCGGACCACTCCGTTGATGTCTGCGCGCGTCGTGGCAAGCACCACGCAGGCCGCCACGCGCTCCACGCCCTCGCGGGCGCCGGACACGATGACGCAGTTCGCTGCGAGGTCATCGCGCAGGTCAAAGGCGGGGACAAAGTTCACGGTGTCAGACAGCGCGGGGTCAATCGCCACCGCGCCCAGCCGGTCGCCCCAACCCAGCTCGCTGATGAGCGCGGCAGTGGGTGCGGCGAGAACGTCGAGGTTCTCACCGGCCGGGGGAGCGACAAGAGTTCCAAGCGAAAAGGTCGTCACGGGGAAAGGATTTCATGGGGACGCGCGGGCAAGCGCCGTACGGGTAGAATCGCGGGGTTGCCCGCGCCACGTGGGAAAAATCCATCACCAGGAGTAGCAGTGACCAGCGCCCTCGAGCAGATCGACGCCACGACCGTCAAGTTGACGGTGACCCTCACAGAAGAGGACATCGCCCCCACCATGCACCACGCCTACGAGCACGTGGGCTCGCAGGTGCAGATTCCGGGCTTCCGCAAGGGCAAGGTGCCGCCGAAGATCCTCGAGCAGCGCGTCGGCAAGGGTGCCATCATCGAGCACGCCGTGAACGACGGCCTGCCGGGCTGGTACTCGGACGCTGTCGCCGAGCAGGGCATCCGCCCCTACGGCCAGCCCGAGGTTGAGGTTGTGAAGATCCCCGGCTCCGTTGAGGGCGACGAGGGACTCGAGTTCACCGCGGTCGTCGAGATCCGCCCCGAGGTCAACCTTCCCGCCGCTGACTCTCTGAAGATCGAGGTCGCCCCGGCCGAGGTCACCGATGAGGACGTCGAGGCTCGCCTGACCGCTCTGCGTGAGCGCTTCGGCACGCTCGTTGGCGTTGACCGCCCCGCCGCTGAGGGCGACTTCGTGACGCTTGACCTTTCCGCTTCCGTTGACGGCAACGACGTCGACGCCGTGCAGGGCACCTCCTACCAGGTGGGCGCCGGCAACATGCTCGAGGGTCTCGACGACGTTCTCGTTGGCCTCAGCGCTGGCGAGGAGACCACGTACGAGGGTCCGCTCGCCGCTGGCGAGTACGCCGGTCAGAACGCGCAGATCACCGTCAAGGTGACCGCAGTGAAGACCCGCGAGCTGCCCGAGGCTGATGACGACTTCGCTCAGCTCGCCTCCGAGTTCGACACCCTCGAGGAGCTGCGCGAGGACCTGCGCGAGCAGGCCGGCCGCATCAAGGTCAACAACCAGGCCATGGAGGCCCGTGAGAAGCTCCTCGAGCTGCTCACCGACGCCACCGACTTCGAGCTTCCCAAGAAGGTCATCGAGGCCGAGGTGCACAACCACCTCGAGAGCGAGGGTCGCCTCGAGGACGACGAGCACCGTGCCGAGGTCACCGAGGAGGCCACCAAGGCTCTGCGCACGCAGATCCTGCTGGACCAGCTCGCCGACGACTTCGAGATCGAGGTGGAGCAGGCTGAGCTCCTCGATTACCTCCTGAACGCCTCGCGTCAGTACAACGCTGACCCCGCGACGTTCATCGAGCAGGTCGAGAAGGCCGGTCAGATCCCCGCGATGGTCGCCGAGGTCGCGCGTTCCAAGGCCACCGCGTACGCGCTGCGCCGCGCCACGGTCACCGACACCAACGGCAACGCCGTTGACCTCAGCCCCGTGATCGGCTCCATCGAGTCCGAGACCGCTGGCGAAGAGGACGCAGAGGCCTAAGCAGCCTTACGACAAGAGGGCCGACGCTGTGGCGTCGGCCCTCTTTCGCATATAGGGGGTGCGTCAGCTCGAGGAGACCCCGATGACGATCACGGCGCTGATCCAGACGATCGCGATGACAAACGGTGCGTAGCCCAGGATCAGGCCGGCAAGGCCAACACCCGGCTCGTCCGCTTCGCCGCGCTTGACCGCGGAGCGGCCAAGGTGGCCGAAGATGATCGCGAGGATCGACGTCAGTCCGCAGGTGAAGAAGCCGCCGATGCCGCAGCCGAGTGCCGTCCAGTTCATCCACGTCTTGGGCTTGGTGGTCGTGTACGCACCGGTGGGCGGCGGGGGCGGAGGCGGCGCATAGCCAGGCTGTGCGTATACCGCGGGCGCCGAAGGTGCCGGCGGAACAGGGGGAGCCTCAGGGGCTGCGTCCTGCGCCGGCGAGGCTGCAGCGTACGGCGTCGGGACGGGCGCAGGAGCGCTGGGCTCTGCGGGCGTGATGGTCGGCTCCGCAGGCTTGGAAGCCGCTGACTTGGAAGCCGTGGGCTTCTTCGCCTTTGGCGCTGTTGGTTCGTCGGTCATGGTGACCCCTTGCAAAGTGAATGTGGGAACTGACTCGACTCTAGCGTCGGGCCGTTCTCCCAGTAGCGAAACCAAGGCCGAAACGGCAATGCCAAGGGGGTTCGTCGCGTTAGGGTCACACGTGACGAAAGGACGCCAAGTGAGTGACTTCACGGCCAGAGCAGAGGGACCCGGAATGGGTCTCAACGACTCGATCTTCAACCGGCTGCTGCGCGAGCGCATCATCTGGCTGGGCGACGAGGTGCGCGACGACAACGCGAACGCCATCTGCGCCCAGATGATGCTGCTGGCTGCGGAGGACCCGGACAAGGACATCTACCTGTACATCAACAGCCCCGGCGGCTCGATCACCGCGGGCATGGCGATCTACGACACGATGCAGTACATCAAGCCCGACGTCGCTACCGTCGCGATGGGCATGGCGGCGTCGATGGGGCAGTTCCTGCTCTCGTCTGGCGCGCCCGGCAAGCGCTTCGCCACGCCGCACGCTCGCGTGATGATGCACCAGCCGTCCGGCGGCATCTACGGCACCGCGACGGACATCCGCATCAACGCGGAGCTCATCATGCACATGAAGAAGGTGCTTGCGGAGCTCACGGCTCAACAGACCGGCAAGTCGGTGGAGCAGATCAACAAGGACGCCGACCGCGATCGCTGGTTCACGGCCGAGGAGGCGCTCGAGTACGGGTTCGTCGACAAGGTGATCAAGCACGCCGTCGAAGCCGGCGACCGTTCGCAGGGAGGTAAGGCGTGAGCGAGATGTACCAGGCCATTCAGGCCGCCGGACGTACCGCAGGCTCGTTCCAGTCGCGCTACATCCTGCCCCAGTTCGAAGAGCGCACTGCTTACGGCTTCAAGCGCCAGGACCCCTACGCCAAGCTGTTTGAGGACCGCATCGTGTTCCTCGGCGTGCAGATCGACGACGCGTCCGCTGACGACGTCATGGCCCAGCTGCTCGTGCTCGAGTCGCAGGACCCCGACCGTCTCATCAAGATCTACATCAACAGCCCCGGCGGCTCGCAGACGGCGCTGACCGCGATCTACGACACCATGCAGTACGTCAAGCCGGAGATCCAGACGGTGTGCCTTGGCCAGGCGGCGTCCGCCGCGGCCGTGCTGCTCGCCGCGGGAACCCCCGGCAAGCGACTCGCGCTGCCGAACGCTCGCGTGATGATCCACCAGCCGCGCATTGAGGGCGGCGCTCGCGCGCAGGCCTCGGACATCGAGATCTACGCAGAAGAGATGCTCCGCATGCGTGAGTGGCTCGAGAACACGCTCGCCCTGCACTCCGGCCAGTCGCCAGAGAAGGTGCGTGAGGACATTGAGCGCGACACGTTCCTCTCGGCCCAGCAGGCCAAGGAGTACGGACTCGTCGACGAGGTCCTCGAGTCCCGCAAGGGCGCCGTCACCGCGGAGCCCATCAACTAGCCCACAGACCCCTCTGAGGCCCGACGCTGTGGTAACCCCAGCGTCGGGCCTTGGTCTTTGTGGGGCCTTGTACGTCGGGCGCCGAAAACGGCGCGCCGCCGAGTACGAGTCAGCCCCGCTGGGTACTCTGGAAAGACAACCTTGAGGGAGGCGTCATGGCACGACCCGCCGACTCTGGCGATCTGCTGAAGTGCACCTTCTGCGGCAAGACGCAGAAGCAGGTGCGGAAGCTGATCGCGGGCCCGGCCGTGTACATCTGTGACGAGTGCATTGGGCTGTGCAACGAGATCCTCGAAGAGGAGCTTGCGGACGCCGTCGAGCAGGAGCTTGTCGAGCTGCCAAAGCCGCGAGAGATCTTCGACTTCCTCGAGCAGTACATCGTGGGCCAGGACAGCGCCAAGCGTGCCCTGTCCGTGGCCGTGTACAACCACTACAAGCGCGTGCGCGCGCAGGAGTCCAAGGCGAAGCCGGACGAAGAGTCCGTGGACATCGCGAAGTCCAACGTGCTGTTCATCGGGCCCACCGGGTGCGGAAAGACCTACCTCGCGCAGACGCTTGCCCGCATGCTCAACGTGCCGTTCGCCATCGCCGACGCCACCGCGCTCACCGAGGCCGGCTACGTGGGCGAGGACGTCGAGAACATCCTCCTGAAGCTGCTCCAGGCGGCTGACTACGACGTCGACAAGGCGCAGCGCGGCATCATCTACATCGACGAGATCGACAAGGTGGCGCGCAAGGCGGAGAACCCCTCGATCACGAGGGATGTCTCTGGCGAGGGCGTGCAGCAGGCGCTGCTCAAGATCCTTGAGGGCACGGTCGCGTCGGTGCCGCCGCAGGGTGGACGCAAGCACCCGCACCAGGAGTT
>CALALQ010000061.1 GCA_937925595.1 uncultured Demequina sp.
CCCACATGTACACGCCAAGGCCGGCAACGGCCCCGATCAGGCCGATGATCGTGGCCACCAGCGCCGGGCCGGACTTGGCGGTGCCAAGCCACACCACGCGCTCGCCCTCGGCCACCGTCATGTCCTCGACGGTGATCTCGTCGTACGCCGCCACCGTCTTGGGCTGCACCGCCCACCCGGCGAAGCCAAGTGCCAGGGCGATAAGTGCGCTGACCGCGAAGGCACCACCGATGCTCGGCGCGTCCGTCCACGAGTCGAGGCCACGCTGCACGCCCACCGCCCACGTCATCGCAATTGCGGCGAAGGCGCTCATGCCCAGCGCGATCGCGGCCAGGAAGCGGAAGCTCCACCCGCGAGCGCCACGGCGCAGTCGCGGCAGGCCAGTGCCCCACAGCCAGGCCGGAAGGCCAAAGCCGAGCGCGAGGGTGATCAGCAGGTAGGCCCACGCGGGTCCGGAGCCGTCAGCCCCGTTGGCACCCCAGTGGATCGCAACCGGGTCGGGCAGGTCGCCCATCCACAGCGCCTGCGTACCGAGCGCGGCCGCCGTCAGCACGGCGGGGGCCACAACCCCCACCACCGAGAAGCGTCGCGTCACTGCCATGTCATTCATTGGTTCCTCCTAGTTTTTATAGCGTAACTATAACAATGAGTCGCGACAGCGACAAGTCGGCTCAAGCCGGGGTAGCGTCGGGCCATGGCACGCACCCTGCGACCCGGACAACGCGCCCAGCTGTTCGTGATTGACGTCGCCACGGGCGAGTCAACGCTCGTCACCGAATCCCACGACCTGCTCTTCGAGGCACCCAACTGGACGCCAGACGGACGCTGGCTCATCGTCAATGGCGACGGCGGCCTCTTCCGCATCTCGCCACAGGGCGGCGCCCTCGAACCCATCGACCTTGGCGGCGTGACGGAGCTCAACAACGACCACGTGCTCTCCCCTGACGGCACCACCGTCTACGTCAGCAGCGACGACGGCCACCTCTACGCCATCGCACTCGACGGCGCACCCAATCCGCGCCGCGTGAGCAACGACCGCGGGCCGCAGTTCAGGTACTACCTGCACGGCATCTCGCCTGACGGCTCCCAGCTCGCCTACATAGGCCTCGAGATCCTCGCCGACGCCGTGCGCACCAACGTCTTCACCATCCCCTCGGCAGGCGGTGCAGACATGCAGCTCACCAACGAGGACGCGCCTCACGACGGCAGCGAGTTCTCGCCCGATGGCGAGTGGATCTACTTCAACTCAGAGCGCGGCTCAACTGAGCCAGGGCACGCGCAGCTGTTCCGCATGAGCGTCGACGGGGAGGACATCGAGCAGCTGACCTTCGACGAGCGCGTCAACTGGTTTCCGCACCTGAACCCTGCGGGCGACACCATGGCTTACATCTCGTACCCCCCGGGGACCCTTGGGCACCCGGCGGACCTCGACGTCATCATTCGCATCGCGGATCCCAACGGCGCGGACGCTCGCGATCTGGTGCACCTCTTTGGCGGCCAGGGAACCCTCAACGTGAACTCATGGGACCCCACGGGAACGAAGCTGGCGTACGTCGCCTATCCCGTGGACTGATCGCCGGGGACCATGGCCCCGCGGCGCATCCCCAGCGCGCTGCGTGTCGATAACGCCCGGATCCGGGCGGGTGGGGCGCGCTGCGTGTCGGTTGCGGCTACGTCACGCGCGGTGACTCGATGGCGGTCGCGACACGGTCATCAGCCGCAAGCGACACGCAGGACGCGTGACACCCGGAAAAGTGGGCGCTAGCGACACGCAGCTCGCACGCGCGTCAGGGGTGCGGTGGGTCTCCAGGCACGGCGAGCGCTGGGCGCGACTCACGCAGAGGCGCGGCGGCGACGCGCGAGGATCGCGTCAAGTTGACCGGTCGCGGGCGCGACCTCGGCCTCAGGAGCGGACCCGGGAGCGCGGTAGGACGCCGCGGCGATGTCCGAGTCGGTGAGCGGACGCGCGTACTGCGGCCGCACCGTGGGCTTGAGCGTGTAGGACGGCGCGGGCATCTCGCGCAGCTCCCAGCCTGCCTCATCGAGAGCCATGGCAGCGGGAGCCACCGAGGTCTCCTCCTCAGCCTCCTCGATAGCCGGCAGCACGGGGCTGGGCACGGGAGCGGGGGCGGCAAGCGGAGCAAGGTCCGCGGCCGTGACGACGCGAATGGCCTGCGTCTCGAGGTCGTTGGGCTCGGCGTCAGCGACACCGGACGCGCGCTGAGCGGTCACGCGACGCAGCGCCTGCGTGGCCGTGGCAGCCGCCTCAACCTCGCGGGCAACCAGGTGCAGGTGCGCGTCAGCCTCGCGCTGAGCAGCGGCGGCGCGAGCACCAGCAACCACCACTCCGCCAAAAACAGCGGTCAGCACGGCGGCCGCAACAGACGGGAAGGCGGTGACCCCAGCAAGCACCCACCCCACCAGCGCGACGAGTCCAAAGAAGCCAGCAACGGTGGCACGGCGACGGGCGGCAGCACGTCGCTTGGCGATAATCCGTGCGCGGTCGCCGCGCAGGGCAAGCGCCTCACGCTGAGCCGTCACCGCTGCGCGGTCAAGCGGGCCGTAAGGACGCGACATGCGGTCCTCGCCAAGGGCGGCGATCTGCGCACGGGCGGTGCCCGTCACAAGAAGCGGAACCTCACCCGAATCAGACGACGGACGGCGGTGCTCGACGCGAGCTGCAGTGGCCTTCACCACGCGCATCTGGTCGCTGTAGCGGTCCTCCGTGCGCACAAGCGCGTAGTCGGCTCGCTCCTTGATGCGCTGCGGAATCACGTAGGCAAGCACCAAGCCGAGTCCGACGATCGCGAGGAGCGCTGCGGGTGGCATGACACGACGGTACGGCCGCCGCACGCCCCAGCCGCGGATATTCGCGGCGTGTCAGTCAACGGTGCGCGCAAACACCAGGTGATCGCGCCATCCGCCATCGATGAAGAGGTATGACTCCCGCAGTCCCTCGGGCCGGAATCCGAGCTTCGCAACCAGCGCCAGGCTCGCCTCGTTGTGCGGTTGGACGGCGATCTCGATGCGGTGCAGGCCCTGCGCGAAGCCGTAGTCGATCATCAGCTTGACGGCCCGGGTGGTGATTCCGTGCCGCGCATGCGACTGGGCGATCCAGTACCCCAGCGAACCGCCGCGCTCGGCACCCCAGCGGATGCCTCCAATCGACACGCGGCCCACGATTCGCTCGTCCACCATGATCACGCCGGCAAACGCTTGGCCCTTTTTCCATGCCCGACGCTCCTGCCGCACAAAAGAGGCGAAGGTCATCGAGTCATGGGGAACACCGGGCGGAGTGGTCGCCTCCCAGGGCTTCAGCCACTCGGCGTTCTCTCGCCTCAGCTGCAGCCACTCGGCCTCATCGGAGCGCGCGAGGGGCCGGACCCCGACATCGCCATCGCGGAGGACGGGGAGGCGGATGCTCATCGATCCCACACGGTGCACCGGACCACGTCGCCGGGGTTCACTGTGGTGACGTCTTCCCCGATCCAGGCGATGCCGTCTGACTGGGCGAGCGCGCCAAGCGAGACTCCCCCGCGGCCGTCGCCTATGGGCGTCGCGCGCACCACGCCATCGCCATCGAGATCGAGCGAGACGGGCACCGCCTCCATGAGCCCCGAAGTTGAGGGCCACGACGCAGAGAAGCTCGCGCGAATGGTCACGCGGTTCTCTTCGCCGAAGCCGCTCATGATCCGCAGCGCGGGACGGGCGTAGGCCTCGAAAGCGATGAGCGCGTTGGCGGGGTGGCCCGGAAGCGCGATGACGGGGGTGCCGGTCTCACCGATGCGACCGATGCCGTGGCGGGCCCGGGGAGCAAGCGCGAGGTCAACCGCCCGGCCCTCGCCGATGGTGCCGAGCACCGCGATGAGGGCGTCGGCGCCAGAGAGGCCGCCGGTCGTGATGATGACGTCCGCGCGCACCACCTGGTCCTCGAGCGTCGCGGCGATCGTTGCAGGATCGTCGGGAATCGCGCCCACGCGGTAGGCCTTCGCTCCCGCGTCCTCGACGAGCGCGCACAGCATGTGGGTGTTCGCCTCCGGGACGCCGGGCTCGCCGGACCGAGGGTCCACGAGCTCAGATCCGATTGCGAGCACCACCACTCGCGGCACGGGCCGCACGCGAATCCTCGAGCGCCCAATCGCGGCGATGAGACCCAGCTCGCGCGGACCAATGCGCCGTCCACCTGGCACGATGACATGCCCAGCGACAGCGTCGAAGCCCGCTCGCCGCACGTTCTCGCCCCGCAGAATCGACCGCGATAGGCGAACTGTGCCCACGCCCCCGTCCGTGTCGGCGGTCGCCGCCACAGCGTCGGCGCCGCGAGGAAGCGGGGTGCCAGAGGTGAGCCGCACGGCCGTGCCGCGCACGTGAACGCGAGGCGTGCGGTCGCGAGCCTCGATGTCATAGGCGACCGGAAGCGCCACCGGCGTCAACGCATCATTGGACGCGATCGCGTACCCGTCGGTCGCCGCCTGGGGCACGCTCGGGTAGTCCTCAGGGGCCGTGACATCGTCGATCGCGACCGCGCCAAGAGCATCGCTCAGCGCCATGTCGATCGGTTCGACGGTCCCCAACGCCTCCGTGAGGTGCGCCCTGTGCTGAGCCACCGTCGTCATGCGAGCGAGCCTACCGACTCTCCGAACACGAAACAGAGAATTTACTTTCCTTTGGCACAATGTGGGTATGACCGTCCGGACGGCACCGATGCAGCCCGAAGAAGCCAAGGTGGAATTGCGCGCCAGCATCCGCCGGCAACGCCAGCAGCGAGCGGAGCGACGGCTTGCGGAACACGCGATAGCCCTGCGAGACCAGGTCCTTGAGCTTCCCGCCGTCAAGACCGCGAAGTGCGTGTCCATCTACGCCTCTCGCCCACATGAACCAGGCACGTTGCCTCTCATCGAGGCGCTTCACGAGCGCGGTGTGCGGGTGCTGATTCCCATGCTTGGCGACGGACTGCAGCGCGGCTGGGGCGTCTACGCGGGAGCCGCGGACCTCATCGAGCGAGCGCCGGGACGCCCCCCAGAGCCGTCCACGGAGTTCCTTCCCGCGCAGACCCTCCGTGAGGCAGACGTGGTGATCGTGCCAGCGCTCGCGGTGGACTCAAGCGGCACCCGCCTGGGCCAAGGCGGCGGCTGGTACGACCGCGCTCTCGCGGACGTTCGCCCGGGCGTTCCGATCATCGCACTCACCTTCGCGGGCGAAGTGCGGGACGCGGACACCGAGCCGCTCCCTCGCGAAGAGCACGACCAGCGCGTGCACGGCGTCATCACGCCAGATGGCTACACGCCGCTGCCCCGTTAGAATATTCGGGTGCCTACGTATTCCTTCGCCTGCACTCGGTGCGACCACCGCTTTGACGAGGTGACGTCGATCCACGACAACACCACGCCGGCGTGCCGCGAGTGTGGCGCCGAGGTGCGCAAGCTGTTTGGCTCCGTCGGCGTCACCTTCAAGGGCTCCGGCTTCTACCGGACGGACTCTCGAGCGACCACGTCCTCGTCCTCCGGCGGCGAGTGATTTAACCCCAGTGCGGCGGCTTGTCGCGCTTCAGTTCGTCGTCGCGGCTGCTTGACTCGCGGCCGCCCCATGCAACGTCCTCGTCCTCCCATGCCCGCGTCGGGATTAGCGGGCGGTCAACGCCCTTGGGAGGGGTCGGCTTCGCCGGTGCCCGACGCTGTGGCTGGGCAAGCTTCGGCACGCCGAATCCCATGGTCGGGATGCGCTGGCGGACAGGTTCGGGCTCCGGCTCCGGCTCCGGCTCGGGCTCGGGTTCGGGCTCCGGCTCCGATTCGGGTTCCAGCTCCGGCTCCGGCTCGGCGCCGGGCTCTTCCGCATCTTCATCGTCATCGTCGTAGCCCTCGACTTCGACGATCTCAATCTCGGACTGTTCCTCAAGCTCTTCAGGCGCCTCGGCATCGGCCTCAGGCTCAGGCTCAGGCTCAGGCTCGGTCGCGGCATCTGTCTCCACTGCCACAACCAGCGGCTCGGCGGCCGGGTCCTCGATGTCGAACACGGGCTCCGCTGGCGCGGGTTCCGCCTCTGCCTCGTCAGAGTCGGCCTGTTCGGCTTTCACCAGGGGGATCGAGATGGTCGGCAGTGCCGCAGTGAGGGCGGCGATCTCCGCGTCGAGGGCGTCGCGAATCGTGGCCAGCGCGTTTTCGGGATCCGTGAAGACGTCGAGGGTCCACAGCGGCACCACGATCCATCCGAGTCGCTCGAGCCTGCTGGTCTGCCAGCGCAGCCGGTCGCGGAGGCTCACGGGAGATCCTGCGGTGCTCTCATCCGTGACCACGGCCACGCGGTAGCCGCGGTCGCGGGGACCGCCAACGACCATCGGAATGGTGTCCACGCCAGCGCCGTAGCGCAGTCGCACGGCGTAGCCCTCGGCGCGCAGGCGCGCGGCGATGTCACTCAAGAGCCAGTCGCTCGGCCCAGGCTCGGGGCGCTCTGGTGCGACGGGCTCCCCTTCTCCACGGGTGATGAGGTCACGCAGCGCGTCGATCGCCTCTGGATCCTCTGCCGTGTCCGCGATGTCACTCAGGTGCGAGGCGTCGAGCGCCGTCACGATGGTCACTCGCGCATGCGATGCCACGAGCGCCTGGGCGAGCGCCTGCCGGCCCCAGTCCTCGCCAAGCACGCCCAGTCCGGTGGGCAGATGCCCACGCACATCGCGGGCGTAGCCAAGGCTGATGATGACTTCGTCGACGTCGATGCCGCCGGCCTCGCCCATGGGCACCACGTCCACGCGTTCGGCAAGGGATTCGTCTCGCTCGCGGATCGCGGTGCGCAAGCGGTTCGCGTGCACCTCGTTGCCGGCCACGATCGCAAGCGATCGCCGCGGCACGGTGCGCGCATTGCGGTCAACGAGCTCGAGCACCGTCATCACCTCGGCACGCGTCGACTCGACGGAGTCGCGGCCAGCGGGGACCGAGTCCACCGCGTCGAGTACGGTGACCTCGAGCCGGGAGCCGGAGCCCGCGGTGGGAAGTGGCTGCAGAACCCGTCCGTACGCCATAGCGCCCAGGACCGTCGTGACGCGCGGGTCGCGCGGCTGCGGCGCCACCGGCATGACCACTTTGGGAAGCAACGTTGCGAGAACGGAGACCGCGGACCGCGTCGCGGCCTCGGCGTCGCCGATCACCACCACCTGCCGCGCGCGAGCGATCGCGGGGATGGTCTCAGCAAGCGCAAGCGACTCCGCCCCGGCGATGACCACGGTGTCGATGACCTGCTCCGGTGGGGCGATCCGTGCCACCTGCTCGGCGGTCGCAAGGACCACCGGACGCAGCGAGCTGACGACCGGTCCGTGCGAGGCCCACAGGTCGCGATATGGCGCGCTCGCGTCCTCCATGAGCGCCGCGAAGAGGTCGCGCGCAGCGTCGGGATTGCGGGCAATGGCGCTGCGTCGACGCTCGGCGACCGCGCGCATGAGGGGGCCGATGCGCAGTTCCCCAAACGCAGCGTCGGCCGCAACGAACTCAGCAACCGCCTGGGCGAGCGCGCCCTGCGAGGCAAGTCGCGGATCGGCAGTGACCATCGCCTCGTAAGCGGAGGCCCACCAGGCGAACTCGAGATCGCGGCGCACCTGCTCTGGGCTCGCTCCCCGCGCACGCAGGTCTTCGAGCAGGCCGCCAAGGCCCACCTCGGTGAGGTCCTTCTCGAGCGGTCGGGCGCGGGCGGCCTCGAGCGTGCCGGGGATGCCTTCGGCGAGCTCGGTGAGGATGCGCGTCATGTCGTCCCACGGCAGCTCTGGCAGATCGTCGCGGCCGGTGACCTGCTGGATGGGACCGGCGAGTCGCGTCCATAAGCGCAGCACCTGCTCCACGCGGTCCGCGAAGATGTCGAAGTCGTCGGGAACCACGGGCCAGCCACCGGCCGACGCCATGGCGCGCCAGCGCAGCGCCTGGTCGTTGGCCTTCACCAGGTCCGCGTGCAGGCTCGCCTTGGAGCGCCCGGGCCGCAGCAGCTCGACGGCGCGGCGCACGAGTGCGCGCCGGTCGCGGCGGGCAATCGCGGTCTCGCGCTCCGACGACGGCGCGGTCGCCTCCACAAGGTCGTGCAGCGAGCGGTGGAACACCGCGGGCGAGAAGATCTCGAGGGTCGCCCGCAGGTCAGTGAAGAGTTGGACCTGATCCGACCAGTGTGCGAGCGACGTGGCCTCGTCGACTCCGGTCTCATGCGCAGCAAGCGCGGATTCCGTGCGCATCTTGGGGATGTGGCGCACCAGCAGCGTCGCGAGCGCCTCGTCGAGGGCGGCGCCCTCTGCGGGATCGTCCGTGACGGGAGACCACCAGGGCACCAGCTCGACGTTGCTCATCGTGATGGGCGCGGTCTCCGTCGTCACCTCGTCGCGCTCGCCCAGCTTGGTGACGACTGCGTCGGCCACAGAGGCGAAGCCGTGTTCGGAGATGATCGCGCCAGCGTCGGCACTGAGTCGCACCGTTGTGGCCGGGAATGGAGCCGTGGACGTGAGGCGCACGATCGCCTGCACTGCCTCAAATGGGCTCACATCCCAGGGGCGATGCGTGCGGTGCAGGGCGTCGAAGCGGGCTTGGGCGTTGCGGCGGGCGTGCAGCAGCCGTTCGCCGGCCGCGCGGATCGCGTCGTCGTCGACGTCCACGCCGCCCATGGTGATCGAGGCGAGCAGTCGCGAGCGAGCAGTCGCATCCTGCGCTCCGTCCACCGCAATGTCGCCGGCACCCGCGTATTCAAGACGGTTGGAGATCGACCGCAGCAGCGCTGGCTTTCCGGCGACCACCAGCAGGCATTTGCCCGACGCTGCGCCGTCGGCAGCGATAGCGGCCACCATTCCTGCGGTGTCGAATCCTGGGCCGCCCTGGATGAACATCGAGCGTCCGGTTGCGACGGCATCGAGGGCAGCGAATTGTGCGTCGTCGAGGTCACCGATGCCGCGCTCGGCAAAGGGGTCGCGGTCGCCGACCGGGAAGGCGGGGATGGGCACGGTGAGGCGAGCGGTCGCCTCGTGGTCGCCAGCAACTGCCGCCACGATGTCGGACTTGCGCAGCACCGGGCCCAGGTCGTCAAGGTCGTCGACGAGCCGCTGCTCGGGATCGTCGAAGGCGCCGAGCAGGAGCCGCTCCCGCACCTCGAAGTCCGGGCCGAAGTAGCCGCCGAGTTCGCGCACCGCGTTCCACACCGGCCGGGGGTCGAACGCGCTGCCGCCGGCGCGCGCGGGGACCAGCGCGGCGACCTTCTCCTCCGCGCCGGGAGCCCTGTCGCGGATCTCCGTGAGGAGCACCGGGTTGACGTAGACGTCGTCGAGCATCGTGACGAACGCGTCAGCGCCGCGCGCGTCATCCCACAGGACGGGGCGCATGACGAGCGGCATCTCGCGCTTATGTCCGTCCTGCGTCCACTGCACGGTGCCGACCACGAGTGCGGCCGTCCACACACCCGTTGCCGCGCGCACCTGAGCGGCGTTCTCGCGGATGATCGCGGCCCTGTGCTCCGCGGCGAGAAGCGCCTGTTCATCACGGATGAGGGCGCTGAGCAGCGTGGGGCGATTGGCGAAGAAGGGAGCCAGTCCGCCCGGATGGGCGCCGGCAAGATCGATGAGGTGAGCGCGCGAATGACTCAGGTCGCGAAGAGGCGAAACCGTCGCGCTTGCATGCAGCTGGTCACGCCACTCGCGCAGCGCTTCCGCGACTAGTGCGCGACCGATGTAGTCCACCACTCCCCTACGGTACCGAGGCCCGCGCCGCGGTCCTCGCCACCACGCCGCCCCCGGCCCCAGCGTCGGGCCAAAAAGCAGACAGTGCGCGCCAACTTCATCAGCCGACACGCACTGCTGAGGCGATTGTGGCCCCCGTTTGGCGCACAGTCAATTTGCGCCGCGCCGACGCTTGATCACCTCGCGTATGGGCGGCACCACGATCCCGTCTTGGGCCATAACAGCCCTGGTTCGACGGCGGTTTCGGAGGACGCCGACGAGGCCGACGATCCACACCAGGGCGAGCGAGGCGAAGGCCACCCGGTACTCGTTGAGGGTGTAGGAGGTGGAGCCTGGCGGCGAGACCAGCTGCAGGACGAGGCCCACGAGCAGGACTCCCGCGATCGTTGATGAGAATCCGCCCATGTTGACGAATCCGGAGGCGGTGCCGAGCCGCTCATGCGGCGCATATGAGCGCGCGAAGTCCATCCCCACGAGCGAGATGGGGCCGCCCATGCCGATCACGAGGCAGAACAGACCCAGCTGCCACAGGGGACGCGGGGTGTCGAAGGCGAGAAGAACCACCCACGCGACGGCAGTGGCTCCGGCGGAGCCCAGGACGATCCACGTACGCCGCAGCGGGTGTCGCGCGGTGAGGACGCCGGCGATGGGGCCGGAGACCATGGCGGAGACGGTGAGGACGATCAGCAGGCCACTCGCCTGGGCCGGACTGAGGCCCTGCGCGGTGATGAAGAACGGCACACCCCACAACAGCGAGATGACGTTCGCGGAGAACGGCGGCAGGAAGTGGGTCCAGAAGCCGAGGCGAGTGCCCACGTGCTCGGTGGCGGCGCGAATGGAGGCCCAGAACTTCTCACGCTCCGCGGCGATCGAGCCGGTCTCGGCGCGCGGCATGCGGACGCGCAGCACGGCAATGGCTGCGCCAACCATGCCGAAGGCCGCAAGTCCCGCGAAGGCGGGCGACCAGCCCTGCTCGTGGAGCAGCCAGGCCACGGGGACGGCCGTGGCGATCTGACCGGCGTGCCCCACGAGGGCGGTGAACTGCATGAGCACGGGCACTCGCCTGGCCGGGAACCAGTGGGCGATGAGGCGAGCGGCGCTGAGGAAGATGGGTGCGTCACCGGCGCCGATGAGGATGCGAGCGAGGATCGCGAGCGCGAAGTTGTCAGTGACGGCAAGCACGAGCTGGCCGAGTGCCATGAGCATCGAGCCCACCGTCATGAGGGTGCGGGGGCCAAAGCGGTCCAAGAGGTGACCCGCCGGGATCTGCAGCAGCATGTACGCCGCCACCTGCGTGACAGACAGGAGCGCGAGGCCGGTCGCCTCGATCTCGAAGCGGTCAAGCGCCTCGACGCCAGCGACACCCAGAGCGGTGCGGTGAACTACCGCGATGAAGTAGACGCAGACCGCCGCGATGTAGATACCCCAGACCCCGCGAGCGGCGCGGGCGGTCTGGGTCACGTACTTAGCGTAGGCCCGGCGAACTAGGACCTTCGCCGCCGCTACAGGGTCCGGAAGTGCTCCACATAGGCGAAGGGCGTGATCTCAAGTATGCGTTCCTTATGCTCCCGGCGAGCGTGGATCGCATCTTCGAATGCTCCGATGAGGACGTGGTCCAGCTCCGACTCGGTTTGCGCCAGGCCCCTCAGGAACCGCAGGAGGGGAATCGGGTCTTCATCGATGCCGAGGTGGTGCTGTATGAAGCCCATTGCGCCGTCGTGGTAACGGTCCTCGTGATTCTCGCCGGGCTCGAGTTCGCCGCCCATCCATACGTAGGCCTCTGCTGCTTGCGCGAGGTTGAGGAGCGGTTCCCACGGCTCACTGTCGTCGGACCCGTCCGACTCCTCGTAACTATCGGAGCCGAATATGTGGAGGCTGAGCGTCGTCCAAGGCTCCTCGTCAGACAGATCAAAGATGGTCTGCTTGGTGGCGGGGTGGCGCTCATGGAGCGCGTCGCGGATCTCACTGCAGATGAGTTCCATCGAACGCTCGTCCTTCGCGGAGAGCAGCAACGTCTCGATGAAGTCGATGGGTTCGAGCTCGGCGCGAAGTCGGCGGTCGACGGCCACCCGCCCAGGGCGAGCGTCGAGCATCTGGCCAACCGAAGCGTCGGCCGGGAGCTCAAGCCACGCGCGGACGCCTTCCGCGATCTCCTCGTCCGTGGCCCCCTCAGTCATTCCGCCAGCGTACCTGCGCTCACGGCCCGCGGCAATGAGGTCATCGCACCGCAGACGAACGCGTCAGCGTGGCTGCGGCGAGAGGTGGGACCTTGAGATGCCCTTGATCCCAAGCTTTAGGGCCCAGGGCCCCTCGCCCAGTTCCTCGAACTTTGCCGCGAGCTGGTGTTCGTACTTGAGGAAGAGTTCGACTTGATTTTGGGGGCCAAGATCGCGCTTTGCCCCTATCCAGACGGACCTCACCCGGTGGGCGTAGTACAACCTCAACTCGGCCGGCCGGGAGCGGATGTGCCGATCCCGGCTCAAGACGATAAAGCCTCGCTCGCCAACGACAGGGAGCCAATCCGTGTCTTTCGCCCCCCTAGGTATCTCAGGCAGATCCTCATGGCCCGGATACAACACGTCCGTGCGGCCCTCGATACGGAGCAACTTGCCCATGCCTAGGAGGTTCTCATCGGCGAAGTACACCGGACCCCCCAAGCCGCGCTACGCGGCGCGCTCTCGCCCGGCAATGAGTTCGAAGCGGATGGCCTCATCGACTTGCGCCGGGGTCAAGTCGTAGAGATCAGCAAGTTCGGCGATGCTCGCCCCCGCACGCATGTCCTCCGCCAACGCATCCGTCCGCACATTTCCGATGGCAGGCTGGCCGAATGCGTGTTCAGGGTCCATAGCGACGGCGGGAGTGCGCTGGTTCGGCTTGAAGCGCGTCACGACCTCGTCTTCATACTCGACGGCAGCCGAGAAGCGATCCACCGCGTTGCCCAACATCAACTGCCCGTTCCGTACGACTACTAGCCGGAGTTCGTTCTCAAGCCCGACCTTGTCCTGCACGACGCGAACCAGTTCCTTGCCCTCGGAACTAAGGAAAGGACGAGCGAGGGCGAGCGGGTAGCGACCAAACTCCTTGCGCAGTTCGACGATGGCTGGCCGCATTCTCTGAACAGGCACTCGCGTGCGGAACTCTGCCAGGAGACGAGCCTCGACCATCTCACCCCAAGTGACCGCGTCAGAACCGGATGGGGCTTCGCGAAGAACAGGCTCGTAGAATCGCGAACCCCGCTGATAGCCCTCTAGCCATCGACGGGCGGTACCCGCGTACAGACCCACGAGGCGATCAACGTCACCGTAAGAGTAGATCTCCCGATCGAGGAGCGAGACAGCCATGCGGGCATTCTGACACGGAGCATGGACATGCCACAGCATTTCCAGACAGCAATCGGCTCCTTGTTGCGGCCTGCGCGCGGCGTCCATCCCTCTGGGAGGCGAGTAGTCGCCAGCCAGAGGGACCAAGCCGCGATGCGTCCCTCTGGAGCGAGAGTGGGGCCCGGGGAAGCGAGGGTGTCCCAAGGCGTGAGACGACAGCCAACAGTGCGCCTGGCGCGATTCGAACGCGCGACACCCGCTTTAGGAGAGCGGTGCTCTATCCCCTGAGCTACAGGCGCTCGGGACCGTACAAGGGTACCCGCTACCAGTTCGAGTGGACGTGCTCCCTGATCGACTGGTCGTAGATGGCTTGCAGCTTCTCCTCGACCTCCTTGGAGATCTCCGGAACGTCAACAGCCGTGGCGTTCGCACGCGCCTGCTCGGGCGTGCGCGCACCCGGGATGACCGTCGAGATGCCGGGCTGCTGGGTGAGCCACTTGAGCGCGAACTGCGCGGTGGTCCAGCCCTCCGGAGTGAGAGCGGCGACCTCGCGGGCCGCGGCCACGCCGATTTCGTAGGGCACACCAGAGAATGTCTCGCCCACGTTGAACGCCTCGCCGTGGCGATTGAAGTTGCGGTGGTCGTTGGGCGCGAAGGAGGTGTTCTCGTCGTACTTGCCGCTCAGCAGGCCCGACGCCAAGGGAACCCGGGCGATGATGGCCACCCCAGCGTCGGCGGCGGTCTCGATGACCTGCTCCAACGGCTTGCGGCGGAACAGGTTGACGATGATCTGGATCGACGCAAGGCCGGGGTGCTTGAGCGCCTCGAGCGCCTCGTCACAGGCCTCGACGGACACGCCCCAGCGCGCGATGCGGCCCTCCGCCACAAGCGTCTCAAGCGCCTCATAGGTGGCGGGGTCGCTGAAGACGGGTGTGGGCGGGCAGTGCAGCTGGACCAGGTCCAGCGTGTCCATGCCCAGGTTCTCGCGGGAGCGGTCAGTCCAGGCGCGGAAGTTGTCGAGGTTGTAGGCCTCGGGAACGTGGGGGTTCGCGCGGCGGCCCATCTTGGTGGCCACGAAGATCTCGGGGTGGCGCGCGCGCAGTTCGCCAACGGCGCGCTCGGAGCGGCCATCTCCGTAGACGTCGGCCGTGTCGTAGAACGTCACGCCGCTGTCGTAGGCGGCGTCGAGGATCGCGGTGGCCGTCTCGTCGGCGACGTCACCCCAGTCCGCACCGAGCTGCCAGCAGCCAAGTCCAATTGCGGAAACGTCGCGGCCCAGCCGCGGAACAGAGTTGGAGTGCATGCCATCAACTGTAGGGCGATTCGCGACCTGCCCGCGAACGCAAATGAGGGGCCCCGAAGGACCCCTCAT
This sequence comes from uncultured Demequina sp., assembly GCA_937925595.1. Next base: position 14,384 of record CALALQ010000061.1, read on the forward strand.
TCACAAGCGTCAGTTGTCAGCCGGTGACCCGCACGTAGGTGGGGTTCGACTGCCAGATGGCGCGGAACTGAATCGTCTTGCCGGGGACGGGCGAGTCGATCTGCAGGTTCTTGCCTGCGTAGAGCGCCACGTGGCCACGGGTCACGATGATGTCGCCCGGCTGAGGCGAGGACACGCGAGTGCCAACTCCCCAGTAAGCGCTCGAGGAGCGCGGCAGGGAGATGCCGAAGTGGGCGTAGACGTATGAGACGAAGCCTGAGCAGTCGAAGCCGGCAGGCGTGCTGCCGCCTCGCTTGTACGGCGTGCCGACGAACTTCGAGGCGTAAGCGATGACCTTAGAGCCGGCAATCGCCTGCTTCACCTTGGCGGACTGCACAACGGGGCGAGACTTGCTCACCGCGGTGCTTCCACTGGAGGTGGCCCGCTGAACCACTACGGGGTTCTTCTTGACCTTCACCGTGGGCGTGTCCACCTCGAACGCGGCGTCTGCATCAGCCGAGATCTGGGAGGGGGCTGCCGCAAGGGCGTTGGCCTGGTCGAGGTTGGCAGCGAGCACGTTGGCCGCGTCCGGAGTGACAGGTCCTGTAGTCACCAGGGCTGCAGCTGCGGCTCCCGTAAGGGGAACCACGATGAGTGCTGCAGATGCTGCGGCCGCCACCGCGCGAGTCCTGGCGCGCATGTATCCGTGAGTCAAATTGTTCGTTCCTTCCGCGCCCTGTGCGCGTCGATGTTTCCAGAGCCTCAACGCGTTGCCGCCGCAACTCGTTCCCTCTTGTTTGGGCTCCCTAAGAGGTTCAACCTCTGCTGTCTTGTCGGGTTCCAGGGTACATAGTTTTCGCCAAGATCCTTATTCGAGACGGACGAACAGGTGCCTCGCATCGTCCTCCGTGACGGTCATCTCGCCCCCCTCTGCGACGATGGCTATGCCCCTTTCTGCCCTCCATGAGTCAATCGTTTTCCCTGGTAGAACGCCCAAATGGGTGAGATCGGCCAAGAACGCGGTCTCCGCCTGAGGGGTCTCGCCGATTCGTGTAACGACGGCCGTTATCTTTTTTTCTGAAACTGCCGCCGCGAGGGCAGTTTCGGGCCCTCCGACGCTGTCTCTGGGGCCCACTCCGAGCTCCCCGAGGCCCGGCACAGGATTGCCATATGGGGATACGAGCGGGCCATCAATCAGCTCGATGACGCGCCTCTCGACACGCTCGCTCATGACGTGTTCCCACCGGCAGGCCTCCTCGTGCACGAAAGGCAGCTCGAGGCCAATGACATCAGTGAGGAGCCGCTCGGCGAGGCGGTGCTTGCGCATCACCCGTACGGCGATGAGCTCCCCCTGTTCGGTCAGCTCAAGCCGGCGGTCTACGGGGTTGACCTTGACGAGGCCGTCGCGCTCCATACGAGCCACGGTCTGCGAGACCGTGGGACCCGCGTGGTCGAGGTGCTCCGCAATGCGGGCTCGCATGGGCACTACTCCGTCCTCGCGCAGTTCATAGATGGTGCGCAGGTACATCTCTGTGGTGTCGATGAGGTCCGTCATGACGCGAAGCGCCCCATTCCTCGATACGTCCAGCCTGCGTCGATCCACGCCTGGGGCGGAAGGCAGTTGCGGCCGTCGATGACATTGCGCTTGGCCGCGAGACCCCCGAGTGCAACCGGGTCCGCCTCGCGGAACTCCTTCCACTCCGTGGCGACGATGACGAGGTCGGCCCCGCGCACCGCCTCTTCTACAGAGTCCGCATAGGTGAGCGTGGGAAACACCTTCGCCGCGTTGGCCATCGCCTGGGGGTCGAACACCCGCACCTTGGCACCGGACAGGTGCAGCCGTCCGGCGACGTCGAGGGCGGGTGAGTCGCGCACGTCATCCGAGTTGGGCTTGAACGCCGCGCCCAGCACGGCGATCGATGCGCCGTGGAGGTTGCCGCCAACGAGGGCGGTCGCCTGCTCCACCACGTGCTCGCGGCGACGCAGGTTCACCGCGTCCACCTCACGCAAGAAGGTCAGCGCCTGGTCCACGCCCAGTTCGCCGGCGCGAGCCATGAACGCACGAATGTCCTTGGGAAGGCATCCGCCGCCAAAGCCAAGCCCGGCGCCCAGGAACTTGCGGCCGATGCGGTCGTCGTAGCCGATCGCGTCAGCGAGCTGCACCACGTCGGCGCCAGCAACCTCGCAGACCTCGGCGATCGCGTTGATGAAGGAGATCTTGGTGGCAAGGAAGGCGTTGGCGCTGACCTTGACCAGCTCTGCCGTGGCGAGGTCGGTGACGATGAAGGGGGTGTCGCGCTCGAGGATGGGCGCGTACACCTCTCGCGCCACCTGCTCCGCGCGGCCAGGATTGTCACCGTCCACGCCCAGCACGATGCGGTCGGGCCGCAGCGTGTCCTCCACCGCGAAGCCCTCGCGCAGGAACTCGGGGTTCCATGCCACCTCGGCGGCGTCGCCCACCGGTGCCAACTCGCGCACTCGCGCGGCGAGGCGTGCCGCGGTGCCCACGGGCACGGTTGACTTCCCGAAGATCACGGCCGGCCGTGACAGCAGCGGGGCAAGTGTGTCGATGACCGCGTCGACGAACCGCAGGTCCGCCGCGTATTCGCCCTTGCGCTGGGGAGTGCCCACGCCAATGAAGTGGATGTCGGCGAACTCTGCTGCCTCGACCGCATCGGTGGTGAAGCGCAGCCGGCCGGATTCCACATGCGCACGGAGCAGTTCCGGAAGGCCCGGCTCAAAGAACGGCACCTCGCCGCGAGACAGCGACTCGATCTTGGCGGCGTCGATGTCCACGCCGATGACTTCGTGGCCAAGTTCAGCCATTCCTGCCGCGTGGGTTGCGCCCAGATAACCCGTTCCGAAAACAGTAATCCTGGCCATGCGGAAAGCCTATCGTTGAGCGCTGACCGCCCCGCCCGGGAGCGCGACAAAGGCGACGCCCTCAGTCGCGATGGTGACCACGCCGTCGGCCAAGGGAATGAAGGCGGCCTCGCCTGCCTCAAGTGTCTCGCTGTCCGACGCTGTGGTCACCGTGGTCTCGTCAAGGGCCAGGAGGATGCGGGCGGAAGCGGGCACGCTGGTCTCACCGTGTTCGAGTCGGATGAGCGCGAACTCATCGGCGGGCACCGTGTAGGTGGTCGCCGGACCACTGACCTCCATATAGGGACGGTCGGCGGGACGGGGCTGTGCGTCGAGGATGTCCTCGAGCAGCGCGACGTCCATGGCCTTGGGTGTGAGTCCGCCGCGAACTACGTTGTCCGAGTTCGCCATGATCTCCACGCCGATGCCTGATTGATAGGAGTGGATGACGCGCGGGGGGACGTAACAGGCCTGGCCGGGGGCGAGGATCACGGGGTTCATCGCCAGCGCGACGAGGGCGCCGGGGTCTCCGGGGAATGCGCGGGCCGCGCGACCCGCGAGTGCCTTGGCGCTGTCGCCATCAGGAAGGTGCGCGAGGCGATCGAGCGCGTCCTTGCCCGCTCCGCGATCGAGCACGGCGATGACGTAGTCAAGGAGCGAGTCGCTGCCGCGGACGAGGTCAGCGAGGTCATCGGCACCAAGAGAGTGAAGGTCCCGCTCGAGTTCGCCCGCATCGCGGAAGCCCACAAGAGCACGCACCGGCGTGATGGCGACGATCATCTCCGGCTTGTGTCGCGGGTCGCGGAACACGCGCTTGGGGTCGTCGAGCGCAATGCGGTGGTCCTCTTCCTCGTCAAAGCCCGCCCGTGCCTGCTCGGAGGTGGGATGCACCTGAATAGAAAGGGGTGAGGCGATCGCGAGGATCTTCAGCAGATAAGGGAGGTGTTCGTCCCCCACAGTCTCCCCGGGATGCGCCGCGATATGCGTGGCGAGATCGCCCCCACCATGAAGTGGAGACGGGGCGCTCTCGTGAGCGCCGAACCATGCCTCCGCGACGGGCCCCTCAACGGCCCCAAGGCCAAGCATCCGCGGGATGGAGTCTGTCTGTCCCCAAGCGAAGGCCTTGAGACGCGGGCCGATCCGAATCACCCCGTAATCATGCCAGCCACCCGCCCGTACGATGTCAGCCATGACCGACGTCATCACAATTCCCGCGCACCTGCTTCCTCAAGACGGCAGGTTCGGCTCCGGTCCCTCCAAGGTGACCGACGCTCAGGTCGCCGCACTCGTCGCGGCCCAGCCCGGTCTGCTCGGCACGTCGCACCGCCAGGCTCCGGTGAAGAACCTTGTTGGCGACATCCGCGCGATGCTCGCCGACTTCTTCCAGCTGCCCGAGGGCTACGAGGTGATCCTCGGCAACGGCGGATCCACGAGCTTCTGGGACGCCGCCACCTTCTCTCTCATCGAGCGCCGGGCCCAGCACTGTGCATTTGGTGAGTTCGGTTCAAAATTCGCCGCAGCGTCGGGCCGTGCGCCGCATCTTGACGGAGCGAGCGTTCGCAAGGCCGAACCGGGTGATGTGATCCTGCCGTTGGCAGAAGACGGAATCGACACTTACGCCTGGCCGCACAACGAAACCTCGACCGGCGCAATCGCGAGCGTCGAGCGCCCCGAGGGGATCGGGGACGCGCTGACCGTGGTGGATGGCACCTCTGCCGCGGGCGGCACTCGAGTCGACATCAGCCAGATCGACGTCTATTACTTTGCGCCCCAGAAGAACTTCGCCTCCGACGGCGGCCTCTATTTTGCGATCCTCTCGCCGGCAGCCATCGAGCGCATCGAGCGCATCGCGAAGAGCGGACGCTACATCCCCGACACCCTCTCGCTGTCCCTCGCCCTCGAGAACTCGCGAGCGAACCAGACTCTCAACACTCCCGCCGTGGCCACCTTGGTGATGATGAAAGCCCACCTGAAATGGCTGGTAGATAACGGTGGAATGGAATTCGCGGCGAAAAGGACTACCCATTCTTCGGGCCTTCTTTACGCCTGGGAACGTGACTTTCCTCACACTGAGGCATACATCACAAACCCTATAAATCGGTCACCCGTCGTCGTTACGTTGGACATGCTTTCGGGCGTCGACGCAGCTGAGATGCGCCGCCACCTGAGGGCCAATGGGGTCGTAGACATCGATCCGTATCGCAAGCTCGGCAGGAACCAGATTCGCGTCGGTGTCTTCCCAGCGGTCGATCCAGACGATGTCTCCGCCCTCATTGATTGCCTCGAATTCGTAGTGGAGAGATTGGTGACATGAGCGAACAGCAGGTTGTCCTGGACCCGCGCCGACCCCGTCGTCGCCGCACTCCGGTCATCCTGCTGGGAATGCTTCCCGCGGCTATCGCCGCCACCATCCTCATCGCCGGTTCGCAGTACGCGGACCCCACCTTCACTGCCGCCGACGCCAGCGGCAACGGCAAGACCTCGGTCACCACGGTGAAGGAGACCCCCGCCGTCGTCGCCCCCGCCGCCGTCCAGGCAGGCGTTGTGGTTCCGCAGATCACAGTCACCGTTCCTGAGGTCAAGGCCCCCGCTGCCAAGGCCGTGACGGTCAAGGCTCCGGCCAAGAAGGCCACCGTCAAGAAGACGAGTACGGTCAAGAAGTCGACGGCCACCAAGACCGTCAAGAAGACCACCAAGAAGTCGACAAAGAAGTCGACAAAGACCTACCAGCAATACTGCTCGAACCCCAACCCGGTGAGCGCCTCTGGCTCCACCGGCAAGGCGCTGCTGTCCGCGGTCAACGCTGAGCGCGCCAAGCTGGGCATCAAGCCCCTCAGGTGGTCGTCCTCGCTCGCAAGCACCGCGACCTCATGGTCCAAGTCGATGCTCAAGAAGGACCTCAAGACCTCCAAACTCATCGACGGACTGGCACACAACCCCAACCGTCCTGGCGCCGAGAACGTCGCGGTGGTCTACTCCTCCGCCGGCTACTCCGCTGGCGCCGCCGTCAAGAAGATGCACAAGAACCTGGTGCGCTCCTACGGCCACTGCACCAACCTGATGAACCCCAAGCACTCCACGATGGGTGCGGGCATCGCCGGTGACGGCAACACCTGGTACGCGACGGAGAACTTCCGCTAAGAAGCGGTCTCTTCGGAGACAGTCTCCTCGACAGCTTCCGCGACCGGCTCGGCCGACGCTTCGGTCGGGGCCTCCTCGACAGTCACCTCAGCCTCGGGCTCGGCTTTGGCCACGGGCTCGGCTGCCGCCTCGGGCGCAGACTCAACCACAGCGTCGGACTCGCTTGCCTGCTCCGCCTGCGCCTCAGGTGCAGGCTCGGCCTCAGGCTCCTGCTCTGGCTCCGGGTCGAGGCTGCCGAGATCGAAGGAGACGACCACCTCAGAAGCGAAGACCGGATCCGGCGCGGGCCACTGCGTGGGGCCCTGCTCGACCGTGGTCTGCGAGTGCGCGCCACAGCCGTGGTCAATCGAGACGACCTTGCCGTCGGACGGCGACCACTCGTTGGTGCACGCGCCGAACATGAGGCGCAGCGAGCCGCTCAGCGGCACGAAGAAGGCGCAGGTCTGGCACGGCTCAGCGGAGGCGATCGCAGAGGCAGCCGTGGGGCCGTGCGAACCGCGGTACCAGCGGGTGGCGACATCGTCGCGGCCCTCGGGACCCAGCACGCGCTCGCGGCCAAGCCCAAGCTCCCAGATCTGAGTCGCGTCCTCATCCTGCGTCACCTCGTAGGTGGGAACGATGCGCGGGTCATTCTCGATGAGCGGCAGCACCATTGCGGGCTCGAGGTCGCCTGGCTGAATGCGGTCCGCCCACGGGATCCACGGGGGAGCAAGCAGCGCATCGGCGGCGGGCAGCAGCGCGGCCTCGTCAACGCCCACATCCTTCGCGCGCGGGGCGCGGGACAGCGTGACCGACCACACCCAGCCGCGATAGCCGGGCAGCAGGCACTCGAAGTTGTGTGTGACGGAGTTCTTATTCTCCTCGACTGCACCAAGGTGCGCGCCAACGGCCGCGGCGTCCTCGGCAAGCTCAACGGCAGCCGCCTTGGCGACCTCGATGGCTTCCGCGAGCACCGCGTCGACCATCACGCCTCCAGCTGCTCGGCGACGGCACGCAGCACGGCCGCGACCTTACGGCCCTTGTCAGCGTCCGGGTAGCGGCCCTTGCGCAGGGAGTTCGAAACGCCGTCGAGCATCTTGATGAGGTCCTCGACGATCACCGTCATGTCCTCGGTGGGCTTGCGCAGCGCCTGAGAGACGCTGGGCACAGGCTCGAGCACGCTGACCGTGAGTGCGGAGGGGCCGCGGCGACCGTCGGCGATCGAGTACTCGACCTTGGTGCCGGGACGCACCGTCACACCGTCCGGAAGCGCGCTGGCGTGCAGGAACACCTCACCGCCGTCGTCTCCGGCGATGAAGCCGAACCCCTTGTCGGAGTCGAACCACTTCACTTTTCCGGTGGGCACATCAACCTCGCGTAACTCACAGCGCCGCGTGTTCGGCGCACGGATCAGTCTACCCGCCGCCAACACTCGTCCACAGGCGGCCCCCTCGCCGGTGATTTCCCCAGGTACCGGGGCAATGCCCGACGCTGTGGCAGGGTGCCGCCGTAGCGTCGCCACACCTACAGATAAGGAGTGGACCATGCTGTACCAGGTTGATTCGGAGGAGGTGGCCGGGGCGGCGGCGCACGCGGGGCGCTCCGCAGAGGCGATTCGCGGCGAGGTGGCCGCTCTGGTCGCGCAGCTGCAGGCGCTTGAGGGCTCATGGCAGGGCAGTGCATCGACGGCGTTCGCGGGCGTGCTCGCGCAGTGGCGCGGCGCGCAGGCTCAGGTTGAGGCCGCGCTCGAGTCGCTCACCCAGGCATTGGGCGCCGCGGCAGCGGGCTATGCGGAGGCGGAGGCGTCTGCGGCGCGCATGTTCGCGAGGTAGCCGGGTGCGGTGGCACGGCGGGCTACGCTCGCCGTGTGACCGTCCTGCTCGATCCCCCGCTGTGGCCCAACCACGGGACGCAGTGGGGACACTTGGTCTCCGACTCCTCGTATGAGGAGCTTCACGAGTTCGCGGCGCGCGCCGGCATTCCGCCCCGCGCATTTGATCGCGACCACTATGACTACCCGCAAGAGCGCTATGACGAGCTCGTGGCGCTGGGAGCTCAGCCGGTGGGCACGCGCGAACTGGTGCGCAGGCTGCGCGCCTCCGGGCTGCGGGTCACCGCTGCCGAGCGGCGGGACGAGCACGCCTGATCAGCCGCAGGCCCACGCCCACAGTGATCACCGCTGCCGCTCCCGCGATCGCAGTCCACGGCAACGTCGCCGCGAGCAGCACACAGCCCGCCGCTCCCAGGACCTGAACCGCCTTGGGCGTGCGGCGATGCTCCGGCGACTGACGCAGGGCAGACAGGTTCGCCACCACGTAGTAGAGGAGCACGCCAAAGGACGAGACTCCGATGGCCAGCCGCACGTCGAGGAACACCACGAGCACCGCGATGGCCGCGCCAAGGGTCACGGCGGCCACTCGCGGCACTCGCGAGCCGGGATGAATCTCGGCGAGAGCTCTGGGCAGGTCGCCTTCGCGGGCCATCGCGAGCTCGGTGCGCGTAACACCTGCCATGAGCGCGAGCAAAGCGCCGAGCGCGGCGATCGCCGCGCCCACCCGGACCACAGGAGTAGTCCACGCCCACCCGCCAACGGCCGCAGCGTCGGCAAGTGGCGCGTCGCTCGCGGAAAGGGCGAGCGGCCCCAAGGCGCTGAGCGTGGTCGCGCCCACCAAGAGGTAGATGCCCAGGGCGAGCGCAAGGGAGATGCCAATGGCACGGGGAATGGTGCGGCGCGGATCGCGGACCTCCTCCCCCAGCGTCGCAATCCTTGCGTAGCCAGCGAAGGCGAAGAACAGAATCGCCGCGGAACGCAGCACCCCGTATGGCGTCGGCGTGACGCTGCCTGCGACGGGATCCGACGAGAAAGCGCCCACGGAAGCCGCGACCGCGACAATCACCAAGACGGCGATCACCGTCGCGACAATCACCTTGGTGGCGGCAGCGGTGCGCGTCACGCCCAGGCAGCTCACTGCCGTGACTGCGGCGACAGCGATCAGCGCAGCAGGCTTGTGCCAACTGGGAAAGAGGTACGCCGCGAAGGTCAGGGCCATGGCCGCGCAGCTCGCCGTCTTGCCCACCACAAAGCACCAGCCGGCGGTGAAGCCCCACCACTCGCCCAGCTGCCGACGGCCATAGACGTAGGTGCCGCCGGATTCCGGGTACTGCGCCGCGAGCTGCGCGGAAGAGGTCGCGTTGCACCAGGCGATGACGCCCGCGATGACGAGGCCCACAAGGAGCGCAGAGCCCGCCGCAGCAGCCGCAGGAGCGAAGGCGGCGAACACTCCGGCGCCAAGCATCGCGCCGAGTCCAAGCGAAACGGCGTCACCCAGCCCTAGGCGGCGGTCGAGAGTCGACCGCGACGCTCCGTCGTTGGCTGAGCTCACGTGAGCAACCTATCCGCTGGCCACATGAAGCAGAAGGCCCCCGAGGTATCCCTCGGGGGCCTTCCAGCGTCTGTGGACCTAGAAGCCCATGCCGCCCATGTCGCCACCACCGGCAGGCATTGCCGGCTCGGGCTCGGGCTTGTCGGCGACGACGGCCTCGGTGGTGAGGAACAGGCCCGCGATCGACGCAGCGTTCTGCAGCGCAGAGCGGGTGACCTTCACCGGGTCGTTGACGCCAGCGGCAAGCAGGTCCTCGTACTCGCCGGTCGCGGCGTTGAGGCCGTGACCCACGGGCAGCGACTTCACCTTCTCGACGATGACGCCGCCCTCAAGGCCAGCGTTGGTCGCGATCTGGCGCAGCGGGGCCGTGATGGCGAGCTCGACGATGCGAGCACCAGTGGCCTCGTCGCCCTCGAGCTGGAGCTTCTCGAACGCCTTGGCACCGGCCTGAATGAGCGCAACGCCACCACCGGCGACGATGCCCTCCTCGACGGCAGCCTTCGCGTTGCGAACGGCGTCCTCGATGCGGTGCTTGCGCTCCTTGAGCTCAACCTCGGTGGCCGCACCCGCCTTGATGACGGCAACGCCGCCGGCGAGCTTGGCGAGGCGCTCCTGGAGCTTCTCGCGGTCGTAGTCGGAGTCGGAGTTCTCGATCTCCTGGCGGATCTGGCGCACACGGCCCTCGATCTGCTCAGCGGAACCCGCACCCTCGACGATCGTGGTCTCGTCCTTGGTGACGACAACCTTGCGCGCCTGACCCAGCAGGTCGAGCGTGGCGTTGTCGAGCGACAGGCCAACGGACTCCGAGATCACGGTGCCGCCGGTCAGGATCGCCATGTCCTGCAGCATCGCCTTGCGGCGGTCGCCGAAGCCAGGGGCCTTGACGGCGACAGCCTTGAAGGTGCCGCGGATCTTGTTGACGACGAGCGTCGCGAGAGCCTCAGACTCGACGTCCTCCGCGATGATCGCGAGGGGCTTGCCGGTCTGCATGACCTTCTCGAGAACGGGGACCAGGTCCTTGACGGACGAGATCTTGGACTCGACCAGGAGCACGTAGGCGTCCTCGAGGACGGCCTCCTGACGCTCGGGGTCGGTGACGAAGTATGCGGACAGGAAGCCCTTGTCGAAGCGCATGCCCTCGGTGAGCTCGAGCTCAAGACCGAGCGCAGAGGACTCCTCGACGGTGATGACGCCTTCCTTGCCGACCTTGTCCATCGCCTCGGCGATGAGCTCACCGATGGCGGGGTCACCGGCGGAGATGCCAGCGGTCGCGGCGATCTCGTCCTTGGACTCGACCTCCTTGGCGGCCTCAAGCAGCTCGGCGGTGACGGCCTCAACGGCCTTGTCGATGCCCTTCTTCAGGGCGATGGGGTTGGCGCCAGCGGCGACGTTGCGCAGACCCTGCTGCACGAGCGCCTGGGCGAGGACGGTGGCCGTCGTGGTGCCGTCACCGGCGACGTCGTCCGTCTTCTTGGCAACTTCCTTGACGAGCTCGGCGCCGATCTTCTCGAAGGGCTCCTCAAGCTCGATCTCCTTGGCGATGGACACACCGTCGTTCGTGATGGTGGGGGCGCCCCACTTCTTCTCGAGCACGACGTTGCGTCCCTTGGGGCCAAGCGTGACCTTGACCGCGTCGGCGAGGGCGTTCATGCCCCGCTCCATGCCGCGGCGGGCCTCCTCATCAAAGGCAATGATCTTTGCCATCTGGGTGGTTCCTCTTTCAAGGTGGTGGGTGGCTCCGCTGGTGCCCGCGACGGACGACGCGGCCGGCGGCGTTCACGTCACGCCGTCACCCGCGCCTCACCATGGAAGCCGAGGTCTGTTAGCACTCGAACATCGAGAGTGCTAAGTCGATTCTGGCACTCTCACCTTGAGAGTGCAAACGCCACCGGGCGCGTTTCGCGCGCTGCGAAGCGCTACTTGGAGGGGTCCGAGACCAGGTGCACCTCGATGTCGGCATCAGTCCTGGTGACGTCGAGCGAGATGTCGGAGATTCCCAGCTGCTTCGCGATCTCCTTGGCGGTCGCCTCAAGCTCTGCCTCGGAGTAGACCACCACGTTCGAGCTGGGCTTGTTGCCGGAGAGGTTCGCCGCCGTCACAGAGCTGAAGCCAGCATCCTGGAGGACCTTCTGGTTCTTGCCTGCGAGGCCGTTGATCCCTGCGCCATTGAGCACGGCCACCTTGGTGCTGAACGACACCGTCTGCGTGGGCGTGGGGCTGGGAGTCTGGGACGGAGTCACATTCGGCTCGGGCGTAAGCGACGGCTCCGGCGTGAACGTCTCAGTGAACGTCTCGGAGATCGTGGGCGTGGGGTCGTCCGGAGTCTGCACTTCCCGGTTCCACAGGTAGTTCGCGATGAGGTACGCAGCCGCACCGGCGATGAGGAAGACGAGGATGGGGCCAAGGAGCTTGGACCACCAGGGACGGGGGGCGCGGTGTACACCAACAGGACCGCCGCGCTGGGCGATCTCGTCAAACTCGTCCGGTGGGTACTGGTCGCTCACGGGTGAAGCGTACCCCGCGCTACTGGGCCAGCTGGCGCGACCTGCCGCGCGTGCGAGCGGCACGCATGCGACGCAGGCGCTTCACGAGCATGGGGTCGTGCGCGAGCGCCGCCTCCTGATCGATCAGCGAATTGAGCACCTGGTAGTACTGAGTGGCGTTCATGCCGAACAGCTCGCGAATCGCGTCTTCCTTGGCGCCCGCGTAGCGCCACCACTGGCGCTCGAAGTCGAGGACCTTGGCATCCCGCTCGCTGAGCTCGGGGACGTGCGCGGCGGGTACCGCACGCACTGCACTTGCCGACATGGAGCCTCCCTTCTGGGCCAGCGTACCGCGAGAATCACACCCATGTCATTTACGGTGCCCGACGCTATGGTTGCGCCATGACGACGTGGCGCGAGCAGGTGGCGCCCGATTGGGCCGAAGCCCTGGCGCCGGTCGAGGAGACCCTCACCAGCGTCGGGCGATTCCTCAGGGAAGAGATAGCGGCGGGGCGCGGCTATCTGCCCGCGAGCAACGCGATTCTCAGGGCCTTCACAACGCCGCGTGCGGATGTGCGCGTGCTGATTGTGGGCCAGGACCCCTACCCCACCCCTGGCGATCCGGTGGGGCTGTCGTTCTCCGTGCCGCCCGGCCATCCCATGCCGCGGTCGCTCCTCAACATGGCGAAGGAGTTGCGCGAGGACACCGGTGAGGTGCTCGCCAGCGGAGACCTCAGCGCGTGGCAAGAGCAGGGAGTGATGCTGCTCAACAGAGTCCTGACCGTGCGGCCGGGAGCGCCAGCGAGTCACCGCGGCAAGGGGTGGGAGCAGTTCACTGAGCATGCGATCCGCAGCCTCGTCGCGCGCGGCGGTCCACTCGTCGCAGTGTTGTGGGGCCGCGACGCGCAGAGCCTCGCGCCGCTGCTGGGCGATGTGCCGCGCATCGAGAGTGCGCATCCGTCGCCACTCAGCGCTTCGCGCGGATTCTTCGGCTCGCGGCCGTTCTCTCGCGTCAACGCCGCGCTCGAGGCGCAGGGCGCCAAGCCCATCCGCTGGGGCATTCCTTAACTCTCAACCTGCCCAACCCGCCCCGCACCCGCGGCCCTCCTCCACACAAACTGGGGTGGAGCGTCGGGCCGCCGGAATAAAGTGCCTGGTAGCTGGAGCGCGCGCAACAGCGGCCACTAGAAATGTGTGGAGGAGGGCCGCAATGACGCCGGTGATGTGAGAGCTGGCAGCGGGACTTGAACCCGCAACCGCCCGATTACAAGTCGGGTGCGCTACCAATTGCGCCATGCCAGCGGTGCACAGGTCACCCCGTGCGCCATCAAGAATACCGGTGGCTCAGCTGGTCTTGAGCGAGTCGAGGAACTGGCCAAGCACTCCCTCTTGCATGTACGGCACGGTCTGCTGCGGCACCACTTCGCGGTTCACCATGATGCTGGGAGTGCCGCTGATGCCGTCGATTGAGCTCTGATCTGTGGCCGCCCGCACCCAGTCGATGAACGCGCCGTCCTTGAACGTGTCCGCGACAGCCTGTGGCACACCCACGGCCACGGCGATCTGCGCGATCTCTTCATCGGTCAGTCCCGAGGTGCCTTCGGCTGGCTGGTTGGAGAACATCGCCTCGAAGAACGCGCCAAAGTGCTCCGGAGACTGGTCAGCCACGACGGCGGCCGCGTTGGCGGAGCGCGTCGAGAACTTGGTGCCGTTCGAGTAACGGTCGAGGAATGACAGCGGGTGGTAGTAGAGGTTGACCTCTCCAGCCTCGCTCCGCTCTGTCAAGGTGCGGGCGTTGAGCTCCTCGAAGACGCCGCAATAGGGGCACATGAAGTCGAGGTAGACATCAACGCGGGTCGCGCCTTCGGTGGCCTCGCCCACGAGGATGCCGCCGGTCTCGTCTCCACCGGCGGGCCACTCGACATCGGCGAGCGTGGGGTTCTTGGAGGACTGGACGATGAAGAACACCACGCCAGCAAGGATCGCGAGGACGCCTATCGAGGCGGCCACGATGATGGCGGTGGTCCGACGCTCTCTCGCCTTGGCCTGGGCCAGCGCCTTTGCTTTGGCTTCCGCGCGCGCCTGCGCCGCGCGCTGGTTCTTGCTCGCCATGGGAAAGCCCCCGTCCGGTGGTCGTTCCCCACACACTAAATGGCGCGAAGAACGACCACCTGGGACGTATGGCTTGGGTTACTTGGCAGCGAGTCCTTCGAGGTGCTGCTTGAGGACGCCTTCCGCGAAGTAGTTGAGACCGGTGGCGTTGGGGTCGAGAATCTCGCGCTCGATCATGACCGTGGGCGTGCCCGTCATGCCGTCGATGGACGCCTGGTCCGTGGCGGCGCGCACCCACTTGGTGAACTCGCCCTCTTCGAACGTGTTGGCGACCTCGGTGGGCACTCCCACGCCAATGGCGATCGCGGCGATCGACGCGTCGTCGAGGCCGGGAGTGTTCTCTGCCGGCTGGTTCTGGAACAGCGCCTCGATGAACGGCACCACGTGCTCGGGCGACTGGTCCGCCACCACCGCGATCGCGTTCGCCGCGCGGGTGGGGTACTGCGTACCCGCCGAGTAGCGGTCGAGGATCGAGATGGGGTGGTAGTAGACGTTGATCTTGCCGGCCTCGCGCAGCTCGTCGAGGTCTGCGGCGTTGACCTGCTCAAAGGAGTTGCAGACAGGGCACAGCAGGTCGAGGTAGAGGTCCACACGGGTCGCGCCCTCGGTCAGGCCCTCTTCGCCAGCGACGCCTGACGCGCCAACGGGGATGCCGCCGGTGAGGTCAGAGCCCGCCGGGCGATGAGCCTCGGAAAGTGGCGGAACGGCCGACTGCTGCACGATGAAGTACACGATTCCGCCGAAGATGGCGATCACGGCAAGCGACGCCGCGATGATCATGACCGTCGTGCGGCGTTCCTTGTTCTTGACCTGAGCCTGCGCCTTGGCGCGAGCCTCAGCCGCGCGCGCGTTCTTGCTTGCCATGTATCCCTCCAAAGATGACGGAAGCGAGTCTAGTTCCCCGCACGTATCCAGCCGTCCAGGCTGAACTTGGTGCGCGGGAAGATCGCCAACCACGTGCCGAGCGCCACAAAGCCAATGCGCTCGAGCATGTGCAGCGGGTAGTTGGTGGTGCCTTCGGCAACATCGCCTCCGCCACCAAAGCAGCCGCAGTCAATCGACAGGCCCTTGGCCCATGCCCAGATCACTCCGGTCATGAACCCCGCCATCATCACGAGCCACACAATGGAACTGAGCCGTGTGAACAGTCCCGCGAGCAGGAATGCCGCAAGAACGAGTTCAAAGATCGGCAGCATGGTGCCCACGAACGGCACGATCGCCTCAGGCAGCAGGCGGTATGCGCGCACAGCGATGATGGACTGGGGAATGTCCAAGAGCTTGGGAATTGCCGCAGCAATCAGGATGCCCGCCATCGCGAGGCGAACGAGGGTCGAGATCCACTCGAGTACCTCGGTTTTCTTCACTGCCATGCGTGAATCCTAACTGTGCGTCTTTGCCACTCAGGGGTGCCATGGTCCCGGCCACCACAGTGGCTCGATTCCAGCGGTCGCGATTCCAACGCACACGACAACCACAATGCTCCCGGCGATGATCCAGGCGGCGTTCCAGGCCCGGTTTCTGCTGACCGACGCTGCCACCAGGTGAGCTCCGGTCCTCGCCTCCTTGCCACGCGGCCCCCAACCCAGGAGCAGCACCACGAGCGCGCCAGCAAGGGCGAGGATGCTCGCCTCCCACACCGCCCGGTTGGTTGAGCTGGGAGCCAGCAGCCAGCCCAGCCAGCCCACCAGGTAGGCGAGACCTCCCGCAAGGATCACGGCGGGCAGCGAGAGCACAAGAGAGCGAAGAAGGTGCCACGGGCTCGCCATCGCCTGCGCGGCGATCCCACCCTGGTCGACGCCCCGACGCTCTCGCGATCTCCACACCGCTCGGGCCGCGGACTCGACACCGCGGGCGACCACGACTCCCGCGAGTGCGATGACCGCAGCTATGACAGGAGCGACGGCGGCGCCAGACACAAGCGCGATTCCCCACGCGAGCAGCATCGCGCGACGCTTTGGCAGCGCCCGCTGGGGCATGTCGGGGAGCTCGTCGAGGTACTCGCCTTCCTCAAGGGGCGTGAACTGCGCCGTCCACTCGACCTCTTCCTCCTCCTCTTCCTCATCCCAACTGGGCGCGACCATGGTCGGCGCCACAGCGTCGGCCCCCAGCACTGCGGTGGCATCCGGTTCGCTGAGCGACTGGGCGAGCTGCGCGGGAGTGGGCCGGAACTGCGGTGCCGCGGTCAAGGCGCGCGCCAAGACAAGAGGAACGTCAGGATCGACGGCCCCGGACAATGTCGCGCTGAGCGCACCCATTCCCGTGCCGAAGGGCGCCTTGCCGGTCGCCGCAAAGGCAAGCGTTGCCGCGAACCCCCAATCGTCCGACGCTGGGCTGGGTTCGGCGCCATCGATCACCTCGGGCGCCACATAGCCGGCGGTGCCGCTCACGAGGCCGGTCTGGGTCACCCGCTCGTCGTCCTGGTGGTGGGACAGTCCGAAGTCGATGAGCGCAGGGCCGGCCGGGCCCATCAGCACATTGGAAGGAGTGACATCGCGGTGCACCACTCCTGCCGCGTGCACTGCCTCGAGGGCATCGGCGAGGGTTGCCGCGAACTCAGCCAGAGCGTCGGGCCCCAAGGGTCCATGGGCGCGAACCCGCTGCGAGAGGCTCGGGCCATCGATGAACTCGAAGACGACGAACGCCTCTTCTTCATCGAGTTCGGCATCCACCACGCGCGGCACAGCGGGATGACGCAGCGCCTGAAGCGCGGCGACCTCGCGGGCCAGTCGTACGCGCGCCCCGGCGCTGGCGGTGTCCACGAGCTTGAGCGCGGCCTCACCGCCTCCCTCATCGCGCACCAGGTACACGGCGCCAGAACCGCCGCGGCCCAAGGTGCGCACCACTGTGTAGCCGCCAACCTCGTCCCCAGGGACTCTGTGCACGGACCGCATGCCGATCACGCTACCGGCGCATGCGCCCTCGTCGGTGGTTCTCGCGAACTGTCGTCCCGCGCGCCCCAAAACCGTGACCTGACCGGGACCTTGAGGCGGTGTGGGAAGCACCTGGGATGTGGCAAGATGGCCGTGTTCGCCGCAACAGCGTCGGGCAGTGTCAATGTGGACACCACAGTGTTAACCGGAACCACAACGGCACTCTTCACCACGGATCGTCTGGCACGTACCTGCCAGTGAAGGGACCAGTAATGGCAACCGTTACCTTTGACAAGGCAACGCGCATCTACCCGGGCACCGAGCGCCCGGCCGTCGACTCGCTCGACCTCGACATCGCTGATGGCGAATTCCTCGTTCTCGTTGGCCCGTCCGGCTGTGGCAAGTCCACGTCGCTGCGTATGCTCGCCGGCCTTGAGGACGTCGACCAGGGTGCAATCTGGGTTGGCGACCGTGACGTCACCAACGTCCAGCCCAAGGACCGCGACATCGCGATGGTGTTCCAGTCCTACGCCCTGTACCCCCACATGACTGTTGCGGACAACATGGGCTTCGCCCTGAAGATCGCGAAGGTCGACAAGGCTGAGATCCGCCAGCGCGTTGAGGCCGCTGCGAAGATCCTCGACCTCACCGAGTACCTCGACCGCAAGCCGAAGGCGCTCTCCGGTGGTCAGCGTCAGCGTGTCGCCATGGGTCGCGCGATCGTGCGTCAGCCCCAGGTGTTCCTCATGGACGAGCCGCTGTCCAACCTCGACGCCAAGCTCCGCGTTCAGACGCGCACCCAGATCGCCGCTCTCCAGCGTCGTCTTGGCACCACCACCGTGTACGTGACCCACGACCAGGTCGAGGCGCTCACGATGGGTGACCGCATCGCGGTCCTCAAGGACGGCATCCTCCAGCAGGTGGGCACGCCGCGCGACATGTACGACGCTCCCGCGAACGTCTTCGTCGCTGGCTTCATCGGCTCCCCCGCCATGAACCTTGGCACCTACCAGGTGTTCGACGGCTTCGCTCAGGTGGGTCGTGGCCGCATCAAGCTGTCCCGCGAGGCACTCGCCGCGCTCAAGGCCGAAGACAAGAACCACGTGGTGCTTGGCTTCCGTCCCGAGTCGCTCGACCGTGCCGCTCCGAACGCCGAGGGCGCCATCCCGATTGAAGTGGACATCGTCGAGGAGCTCGGCTCCGACGCGTACGTGTACGGCTCCGTCCCGAACGAGTTCGGCGAGTCCCAGGACATCCACTTCGCTGCGGGCGACTCGCAGCTCGTGGTGCGCATCGACCCCCGCGACGTCCCCAAGAAGGGCGAGACCATCTGGGTCACGATTCGCGAGGGCGAGCAGCACACCTTCTCGTCCGCGACAGGCAAGCGCCTTGTGAAGGACGCCGTCGTCACCGAGGCTTCCAAGCACATCTAGGAGTCTCTCCCCAGAAGGGCGGTCCGGTTCTCCGGGCCGCCCTTCTGCTTTGCTTGCCGGGCTGATGAAGCCGCCGTCCGCCACCTCACTCGGAATCCCCCTCCCGCCCCCAACGCACGGCCCTCCTCCACACATATCGGGCGCGCCAGCGTCGGCCATTTCCACCATGCCTGGCAGTTGACGTGGCCATCTGGTCGCAAGGCCAAAATGTGTGGAGGAGGGACGGGCCCGACGCTGTGGCTGGGTCTGCTCGCCCGTTACGCTGGCCATATGGCGCTTGAGATCAAGGGCAAGGCACATCCGGGGCTGATTGGACTGCCGTGGGAGGTGCCGCTCGAGCACTGGCCAACGGAGCACATCGCCGCGCTCCCGCGAGGTCTGTCACGGCACGTGGTGCGCTTCGTCAAGCTTGAGGGCCGCGTGGTGGCGGTCAAGGAGACCAACCCCAAGATCGCCAAGCGCGAGTTCAAACTGCTGCGCAAGCTCCAGAAGCTCGGTGCCCCTTGCGTGACGCCCCTAGCCGTGGTGACCGGTCGCGTGGGCACCGACGGCCAGCCCCTTGAGGCCGCCCTCGTCACCGAGCACCTGCAGTTCTCGCTTCCCTACCGCGCATTGTTCCGCCAGTCGCTGCGCCAAGAGACGATCAACCGCTTCCTCGACGCGCTCGCCGTGCTGCTCGTGCGACTTCATCTCATCGGCTTCTATTGGGGCGACGTGTCGCTGTCCAACGCACTGTTCCGTCGCGACGCCGAGCAGTTCACCGCCTACCTCGTTGACGCGGAGACCGGTGACCTCCACGAGACGCTCACGGACGGCCAGCGTGACTACGACCTCGAGCTCGCGCGCACCAACATCATCGGCGAGATGTTCGACCTTGAGGCGCAGGACAGCCTCGACGCCGCCGTGGATCCCATCGAGGTCGCGGACCGCCTCGAGAGCCGCTATCGCGAACTGTGGGATGCCCTCACACAGTCCGCGACGCTCACTTCCAACATCCCGCTCGAGATCGCCAACCGGGTCAAGAAGCTCAACGATCTCGGCTTCGACGTCGGCGAGCTCGAGATGCGCAAGACCGACGACGGCAACGCACTGCTCATTCGGCCCAAGATCGTGGACGCCGGTCACCACTCTCGCCGCCTCATGCGCCTCACCGGTCTCGATGTGCAGGAGAACCAGGCGCGACGCCTGCTCAACGACCTCGACGAACACCGCGCCTACGCCTACCCCGACGACGATCCCGCCTACGCCGCCCACCAGTGGCTCCTGCAGGTCTTCGAACCCACCGTGCGCGCGGTGCCCAAGGAGTACCGCAAGAAGCTCGAGCCCGCGCAGGTGTTCCACGAGATCCTGGACCACCGCTGGTTCCTCGCGCAGGAGGTCGGCCACGACGTGCCCATGGCGGTCGCCGCCGCGTCCTACGTCAAGAACATCCTTCCCAAGCGCCCTGACGAGCAGGCCTTCCTTGGCGTCTCCCTCGCGGAGATGACGGCCGAGCTCCCCGCCCTCACCGCGGAGATCGAGGCGCGGCAGAAGGATCAGGAGCAGCACGCGGAAGACAACATGGCGGCCTGGGGAACCATTGAGGAGCCGCCCGCCCCTGAAGTGGTCCGACGCTCAACGCGAGTTCCCGCACCACCTCGCCCCAGCGTCGGGCCGGGGTCTGAAGAGAACAGCTAGGGCCGCGCGCGGCTAGGCGCGCTGCGCTGCCTGGCTTGCCGCGTACAGAGCGATCGATGCCGCGACGGAGGCGTTGAGGCTTTCCGTGGAGGCGGCGATGGGGATCGAGGCGACCTCATCACAGGTCTCGCGCACCAGGCGCGACAGTCCCTCGCCCTCCGCGCCCACAACGATCACGAGCGGACCGTCGAGCAGCGTGGACTCGGGAAGCGAGACGTCGCCGCCAGCGTCGAGGCCCAGCACGAACAGGCCGGCCTTCTTGTAGTCCTCAAGCGTGCGCGTGAGGTTGGTGGCGCGAGCGACGGGAATTCGTGCCGCGGCACCCGCGGACGTCTTCCATGCGGAGACCGTCACGCCCGCCGCGCGACGCTCGGGGATGACAATGCCGCTCGCGCCGAAAGCGGCGGCGGAGCGCATGATCGCGCCAAGGTTGCGCGGGTCCTGGATGTGGTCGCATACGACGATGCGCAGCGGACTCGCCGCCTCGAGCAGATCCTCCGGCTCCGCGTACTCATACGGCGGCACCTCGAGGACGACGCCCTGGTGGACGGCGCCGTCAGCAAGGGTGTCGAGCTGCGCCTTCGTGGCATCGCGCACCGTGACGCCCTGCTCCACCGCGAGCGAGACCAGTTCGGTGACGCGGTCGTCGGCGTCGATGCGGGTGAAGACGTGCAACGTGTGCGCCTTGAGGCCCATGCGCAGCGCCTCGAGCGAGGCATTACGGCCTACGACCAGCTCCAGTCCCTTGGCCTTCACCGCCTTGGCGCGCGCCGCGCCCTTGGGGGCAGGAGCCTTCGCGGCAGCGGCCTCGGCGCGCTGCTTCGCCTTATACGCCTTGTGATTGGGCCGCTCCTCCGCCTTGGGCGTGGGGCCCTTTCCCTCAAGCGCCTTGCGGCCGTGGCCGCCGGTGCCTACGCGAGCGCCCTTCTTGGAGCCTGCATTGCGCGTAGCGCCGCGGCGCTTGGAGTTTCCAGCCATGCGTCAAGGGTACCGGCGTGCGAGTGGAGCCGGTCGCGGGTGCTACCCAAGCGACCAGCGCGCCCCGTCCGCGGCGTCCTCGATGACGATTCCGGCGGCCGCCAAGCGGTCGCGGATCGCATCAGCCGCGGCCCAGTCACGATCGGCGCGAGCCGCCGCGCGGGCGTCGAGCTCTGCCTTCACGAGCGCATCGAGGGCAGTGAGCGCCGCAGATCCTCCGTCGCTCGCGGCCCACTGGGGATCGAGCGGGTCCAGTCCAAGCACGTCGAGCATCGAGCGCACCTCGAGCAGCGCAGTCGCCACGGCGTCGCCATCACCCGCCGCGAGCGCCGCATTGCCAGCGCGAACAGTCTCGTGGATCAGGGCGACCGCGCGCGGCACCCCAAGGTCGTCGTCCATCGCCTCGACGAAGGCGACGGGAAGGTCGGAGTTGGCCACAGCGTCGGGCGATGGCTGGCCCACCCTCTCGCCGGCCCTGGTGACGAAGCCGCTGAGGCGCTCCCACTGGGTCTGCGCCTCGTCGAGCGTGGAGTCGGTGTACTCGAGCATCGAGCGGTAATGCACCGCCGCGAGCGCAAGGCGAAGAGCCGGCGCGGGATAGCGCGAGAGCACCTCAGAGACCAGCAGCGAGTTGCCGAGCGACTTCGACATCTTGGCGCCCGACTGCGTCACCCATGCCGAATGCATCCACAGCCGCGCGAAGCCGTAACCTGCGGCGCGGGACTGGGCCTGCTCGTTCTCGTGGTGAGGGAAGCGCAGGTCAAGGCCGCCGCCGTGAATGTCGAACTCGTCGCCCAAGTAGCGCTGCGCCATCGCCGAGCACTCGATGTGCCAGCCGGGACGGCCCAGGCCCCATGGCGACGGCCACGATGCGGTCGCCGGCTCGTCGTCCTTGCGCGCCTTCCACAGCGCGAAGTCCCGCGGGTCGCGCTTCGTGACGTCGGGAGAGTCTTCGGCGGGGGCAAGGTCGTCGACGCGCTGGTTGGTGAGCGCGCCGTACTCCGCGAACGAGCGCACGTCGAAGTAGACCGAGCCATCCTTCTCATAGGCGTGGCCGCGCGCGATGAGCCGCGACACCAGCTGAACGATCTCGGGAATGTGGCCCGTCGCGCGCGGCTCTGCGGCCGGGGCGCGCACTCCCACCGCGGCATATGCCGCCTGGAACTCGCGCTCGAAGCGCAGCGCCCACTCCCACCACGGCACGCCGGCCTCGGCGCCCTTGGCGAGAGTCTTGTCGTCGATGTCCGTGACATTGCGCACCATCGTCACGCGCAGGCCCTTGCGCTCGAGCCAGCGCTGCAGCACATCGAATGCGACCGCAGACCTCAAGTGACCCACATGCGGAGCGCCCTGCACCGTAGGCCCACACAGGTAGATGCCCACATGGCCGGGCGTGAGCGGGACAAACTCACGCTCCTCACGGGCAGCGGTGTCGAACAGGCGCAGAGTCACGGAGCCAGCCTAGGGCGTGATGAGCAGGGCCGACGCTATGGCCGCCACTCCTTCGCCCCGCCCAGTGAGTCCGAGACCGTCCGTGGTGGTGCCGGCGACGGACACGGGAGCGCCGACCGCGGCGCTGAGCGCCGCTTCGGCTTCGGCCCTGCGGGGGGCGAGTTTGGGGCGGTTGCCGATGACCTGGATGGCGATGTTGCCGATCTCGAAGCCGGCTTCGCGCACCAGGCGGGCGCTTTCGGTGAGGAGCGCGGCGCCGCTGGCCCCTGCCCACTCGGGACGGTCGGTGCCGAAGATCGCGCCAAGGTCTCCCAGGCCGGCGGCGCTGAGGATCGCATCGCACGCGGCGTGGGCCGCGACGTCGCCGTCGCTGTGGCCGCTGAGGGCAGTCTCGTCCGGCCACTGGAGGCCCGCGAGCGCAAGGCCCTTGCCGTCGCCGAACGCGTGGACGTCCACGCCGATCCCTGTGCGCACAGCCACCTCAGCTTCCTCGAGAGTTCTCGGCGATGAATGCCGCCAGCGCCAAGTCTCCCGCATGGGTGACCTTGAGTCCCCATGGGTGACCCTCCGTGGCGACAACGCGCTGGCCCAGTTCGCGGACCAGGGTTGCGTCATCGGTGGCGTCGCGTCCCTGTCCCGCTTCGTGGGCGGCCACCAGGGCGCTCACGCGGAACACCTGCGGGGTCTGCACGGCTCGCAGGCCGTCACGATCCACGCCGGTTCCATACGCGCCATCCGCTGCGGGTGCGGTGACGAGGGTGTCCACGACAGGGACCACGGGAACCGCGGCGTCCGCGCCGGCCTCCACCGCGGCGACGGCCTCGCGCATCGCGGCGGTGGGCATGAACGCGCGTGCCGCGTCGTGAATCAGCACAATGTCGCCAGCGCCTATCCCCCGGGCCATGAGTGCCTGAAGCCCGGCCCAGACCGAGTCTTGCCGGGTGTCTCCCCCAGCCACAACGTCGGCCCGTCCCTGGACCGCGGCCTCAAAGGCGGGGATCTCAGTGGGCACGGCCGTCACCACGGCTGTGGAGGCAAGATGCAGCACGCGATCGAGCGCGTGGGCAACGAGAGGGCGACCAGCGACTTCAACGAGCGCTTTGGGGCGCGAGAACCCCAGGCGGGTTCCCAATCCGGCGGCCGTCACGACCGCCGCGATGGTCACGACGCGAGAACCTCGTCAAGTCGTGCGCCGGCAGCTTCCTCATCGCTCTTCTCGGCGAGAGCAAGCTCGCTGACGAGGATCTGACGTGCCTTGTGGAGCATGCGCTTCTCGCCTGCAGAAAGGCCCTTGTCGGTGTCGCGACGGCTGAGGTCGCGAACAACTTCCGCGACGCGAATAACGTCACCAGAAGCAAGCTTTTCGACATTTGCCTTGAAACGACGCGACCAGTTGGTCGGCTCTTCGACATAGGGCTCGCGCAGAACGGAGAACACGCGCTCGAGGCCCTGCTTGTCGACGACATCACGCACGCCAACGAGGTCCACGTTTTCGGCAGGGACCTTGATGATCAGGTCTCCCTGCGCCACGCGCAACTCAAGATAAGTCTTCTCTTCGCCCTTGACGGTGCGCTTGAAGATGTCCTGGATGGTCGCCGCACCGTGGTGCGGGTAGACGACGGTTTCACCGACGACGAAATTCATCTGTGAGGCGCTCCCCTTCTTATGCGGCTTCCATTCTACCACTGGAAAAGGGGCCATTAACAGGGGCCGCTGGTGACCAGTGGTAACGACGCGCCGTTAGCCGCCACATCCTCAGTGCCAGTATCCTTGTCGCGCACCCTTGCGTCCCCGAAAGGACCTCCGTTGAAGACCCTTGCCCGCATTGCTGCCGTGGCCGTCGCGGCCGTGGCCCTTGCCGCCTGCTCCGCGATCAACCCCATCACCACTCAGATGGACTACCAGGCGTCGGATGGCGTCTCCGTCAAGGTGGGCGACACCAAGGGAATCAACCTGCTCGTGGTGACTACCGCGAAGGACGCTCCGTCGGTCCTCACCGGTGCCCTGCACAACAGCGGCGCTGAGGACGCGGTCATCACCCTGAGCATCGACGGCGAGATCGCTGTCAACGTGACTGTGCCCGCGGGCGCGACGGTGAAGCTCGGCACCGCTGAGGGCCAGGAGCTGGTGCAGGGCAAGTCGCCCGCCGCCCCCGGTGGCCTCGCGGCCGTGTGGTTCGCGACCGAGGCGGACGGCGCGGAGCAGCACAACGTCCCCGTCGTCGACGGCACGCTCGCCGAGTACCAGACCGTGGTCGACTCGATCCCGGCGCTGCCCGAGCCCACTCCCACCGAGGAATAGGCGAGGCTCTCGCGCGCCGGGGCCACAGCGTCGGCCCGACGCTGTGCTCACCACCGGTTGCGGTATCTGAGTGTCGCGAAACGGCCGTTTCGCGACACTCACGAACCGCAAACACAAAGGGCGGTTAGCCGAAGCGGCCCGAGATGTAGTCCTCCGTCGCCTTCTCGTGCGGTGCGGAGAACATCACGCGGGTGTCGTTCATCTCGATGAGCTTGCCCGGCTGACCCGTGCCCGCGATGTTGAAGAACGCGGTGCGGTCCGCGACGCGAGCGGCCTGCTGCATGTTGTGGGTCACGATGACGATCGTGTAGTTCTCCTTGAGCTCGTGCATCAGGTCCTCGATGGCGAGCGTGGAGATGGGGTCGAGCGCGGAGCAGGGCTCGTCCATAAGCAGGATGTCTGGCTTGATCGCGATAGCGCGCGCGATGCACAAACGCTGCTGCTGACCCCCGGACAGCGACGAACCAGGGCGATCTAGCCGGTCCTTCACCTCGTTCCACAGGTTCGCGGCGCGCAGCGAGGTCT
>CALALQ010000062.1 GCA_937925595.1 uncultured Demequina sp.
ATGCTCAGTTCGCTCGACTGCCTCCGATTAGCAGTGTCTAACGCCACCCCATTCTGGGGGCCGTTGTACCCTCCTCAAGACCGGAGTGACCCCAAAAGGGAGGACGGACTGCGCATGGAAACCGATGTGAGAATCGCAGACCTGATCGAGTCCCCCACGTCCAAACCGGTACCCGGAGCCACTCCCCTAAGGACGATGTCCGAGATACGGGACTTTGTTGACATGGTGCGCTCGGGCACGTTGACCGCCCCCGCCATCATCGTGACCAAACCCGGCCATGCCTCCGGCCCGTACGTCCCTTTGGAGGAGCTGCAAGCCCACCTGTCCGGGCACGCCGACCTGTACTTCCTGGACGGCCCCGTCCAGATGCGAGACGTCCTCACCGGCAGCGAGATGTACGAGTACAACGTGTACGGCGGAGCAGCACGGGTTTTCCCCACCGACGAGCGTGAGGAGTGTCGGCTGTTCTTCGCGCACACCCCCGCCGAAGGCCGCGAGACCGCCCGGAAGATCGTCGACCATGTCCGCCGGCTCACGAAGAAGGCCACCGGCGCCGCCTACACGACCGCCACCGTCGACCCCGAGGTCGCCCCGGAGAAGAACCCCGACGCGGTCCTGGCCGCCGAGAACGCTACCCTCCGCCGCCGTCTCGAAGAGGCGACCGCGAAAGTCACTGCCGCCCGCCAGAAGCCGCGCGCAGTGACACCTGCGATGACGCAGAGCGCCACGAACCGGCGCCTGTTCCTGGACGCTGCTGAGGAGACTCGCTACCGGGTGAACGTGCTGTGGGTGGAGTCCACCTCCCCGCAGGAGAAGGAAGACAACCCGCTGCCGGAGTACGAGTTCGGGCCCGACTTCGCCGGCTCCCTCGACGAGCTGTCACGGCAAAACCCCGTCGTCATGGACAAGACTGCCCGTGCCGTCTTGAAGCTGCTGCTCGGCCAGGACCGTGAAGGTCACAAGAACACCAACTGCAAGCCTCGGGAAGACGGCGCCGTCGCCTGGCGGACCTACATCGAGCAGAAGACGGCCAGCGCCCGCCGGCTCCACTACTGGCGGAAGCCCGGCGGGACGATCGAACTGTCCCGTGTCGTCCTCCACGACGACTACACGCCATAGCCAGTGATAGGTTCTGCCCAGAGCCTGATAGGAGAGGTGATGGCGGCAGGAGCACCGGCTGGCTGGTACCCGAACGGCGACCAGTGGGAGACGTACTGGGACGGCGCCCAGTGGACTGACCATCACCGCCCCCGCGTCCAGGCCCCGCTACTTCCGCTTGCTCCCGAGCCGCTGCCTGCGCCTGAGCCTGAGCCTGAGCCTGAGCCTGAGCCCGAGCCGGAGCTGGGTGAGGTGACCACCATCTCGGGTCTGTACAAGATGAAGCTCACGCTCGAAGACGACCGGCTGGTGTTCGTGGCAGGCGGCCTTGCTGCGAAGATCCTTCTGGCCGGCGTCGAGCGGGTTGAGATCCCCCTAGCGGACCTGGTCGCTGTGGAGCTTGGGCGCCTTGGGATCCGAGCCCGCGTCGGGAAGATGTACTACGACGTCCAGTTCGACAAGAAGGACACCGCCAGGGCGCGTGCGTTCGTCGACACGGTCCTCACTCGCCACCGGGAGCTCACCGGTCGTGACATCGGCGACGGCCGGAAACTGAGCCGCGCCGACCGCAAGCAGGCGATCGCCGACACGTTCACGTCTCAACTGGACAGCCGGCTGGAGGGTGTCCTCGCTGCCCTCCGCGCCGGCGACCTCGCCGCCGAATGCCAGGAACTGAGTGCCGTGCTGAGCTGGGCAGCGCAGTCCGGGTTGAAAGGCCATGCCGCCATCGTCGATGAGCGAGTGGGAGCGCTGCGCAGCTCGCTGGGGCTTCGCTCACCAGAGTTCATCGGGCACCTCGGCAGGCCCGAGACCGAAAGCGACCTGGCTTACAAGCTGCAGACTTGGAGCACTCCGGCCCCTCCGGTCAAAGTGTATGACGACCGCATCGTCTGCGGGGCGCAAGTGTGCCCCATCGACGGTCAGACGGAAGCGCAGGTGTACCTGGACGGGCAGGTGCAGATCACCACCCGGCCCACCCTCACCCGCTCGCTTCTACTGGCCCCGCTACCGGGTTCTGCGGTCACACCGGCACTCGCGCTGGCGAAGAAGGAGAAGCAAGACCTTCGGGTCGCGGAGTTCCAGGTGGCCTCCGCGGGGTGGTCTTTCAGTGTCCCTGTACATCCGGACAGATTGTCCGTACCTCGGCAGATTGCGACTCGTATCAACGCGATCGCCGACTCAATCCTGCAAGCCACACCCTCGCCTGTCGCTGTCGCTACAGCTCCCCCGCCCGCGCCGGATGATGTGCTCACCCAGCTCGAACGCATCGGAGAGCTCGAACGAGCGGGGACCATCACCAGAGAGCAGGCCGAGGGACTCAAAGCGAAACTGCTGGGCTGACGGAGTCGATGCTCGACTGATGTCGGAATGGGGTGCTACGTTTCCCTGCATGCCCGCCGACCCGACGCGGGCTCGACCTGCGCCTGCGGGCGCGCCCTGGGGAGGGAATGATGTCTTCTGGCACGCCTGCGGGCTGGTACCCGAATCCGGACGGCTCAGCCACCAGCCGCTACTTCGACGGGCAGGACTGGACCGACCAGACCATGCTGAACGTCGCCCCGCCGCCTCCTGCGCCTGCGACAGCACCGCTGTACCCGCCGCCTGCGCCGGCGGTGGCGGCCGGTGAGAAGAAGAAGCCGAGCAAGTGGGTCATCGGTGGTGCGATCGCTGCGGGCGTCCTCGTCGTCGGCGGTATCGGCGCGGCGATGGGCGGCGGGAACCGCACTGCGGACACGGCCCCGGCACCGACGGTCACGGTGACTGCCGAGCCCGAAGACGAGCCCGTCGTCGAGCCTGTGGCCGAGGAGGAACCGGTCGAAGAGCCCACGGTCGAGGAGTCCCCCGAGCCCGAGCCCGAGCCCGAGCCGGAGCCTGAGGTGGACGCGGCCTCGTTCACCCGGCAGGCCGGCAAGCACCTCGACGACATGCGCAAAGACCTCGACGACATCCGCGTGACCGTCGCTGAGGACGGGTTCTGGCGTCTGGTGTCGAACTCCGTCGAACTCTCGTTCAACCTCGGTCAGCTGCAGGCGCTCGATGTTCCCGCGAACGTGGACGCGAAGTGGGCCAAGCAGCTCAATAAGCTCGAGAACCGCGTCGACGACCTGTCCGAAGCCATCTCCGACGAGAACAGCGGCAGGATCCTCGACGCGGTCTCCAACCTCGAATCGCAGGTCGAGTCGGCCCGGAAGGTCGCGAAGGCTGCGAAGTAGGTCTCGGGCTCGGCGGCGGCTTCAGATAGGGCAGGGCACGCCGCCGAGTCCGGGTGCTCAGCGCCTCTGTACGGGCCTGAGAAGCACAGAACGCCCTCCGGGCTCACCGGAGGGCGTTCGCGCGTCCTGGACCGCGTAGCGGGTCAGCGGTGAAGGATTTCGGGCAGGTCTTCGAGGTCGTCACCTGCTTGGGCTGCGACTGTCAGACGGCGGAGCTCGTCGCGGACGTTCGCGCGGCGCGGTTCTCGAGGGTCGCGGTACCAGTCCGTCGCCTTGGCGACCGGGTTGCGGGAGAACAGGTGCTCCTCTTTGGTGAGGTGCATTGTGCAGGGGGCGAACAGTTCCGGGTCGGCCAGGAGCCGCCCTTCACGGTCGGTCTTCTCTCCCGCGGTGCACCGGTCGGCGTAGTGCCCGGCGACGTAGGCCTCGGTGACCGCGCGGGTCGTGAACCGCAAGCCGTCGATGAGTTCGTCGAGCTCTGCGCCGGCGTTCCGGCGGCGACGTGCCTCCTTGTAGACCTTCCGCTTTCGGGCGGCGGTGTCGGCGTCGTCGCCGAGAACTGCCTGGACGGCCAGGGCCTGACGGACGGTGACCTTCTCGAAGACGTCCTCGGTGACGATGATCCCGCGCTCGTCGCGGACCTTCCGGGACCGGGTGACGGGCTGACCGAACCGCAGGTGGTCGTGATGCACGGCAGAGCCGTCACGGTTCGTGTGGACGTGGTAGGGCGCGTGCGCTTCGGTGCGGCTCATGGTGAACCTATGCGCAGCGGCAGGCCTGTCGGCGGGTCAGGCGGAGCGGCGAAGGCTTCGGCGTTCGCGTGCTTCGACGCTGGTGAAGAACTCCCCGACGCCGACCCCGAGCAGTTCGAGGATCTCGTACAGGCGGCTCATCTTCAGCGGTGCGCGGCCGTTGATGTGCCGGGTGAGGGTGTGGTAGTCCACGCCCATCGTGTCGGCGAGGCGGCGGATGGTGCGGAACTCGGAGGCGGCGATCTCGGCGAGAAGCTGCTGCTGCGTCGCTTCCAGCCGTGCGGCCGACGTGACCGTGGTCATGCTCATGGCCTCTCCCTTCCTGCGGCCCAGGCTACCCACAGCCGCGTGGGAACGGCAGCGACACACCGGGCGTCCGAGGGCCCGTTCCCACTCAGGTAGGATTAGACGCGTCTAACGTCCCGATCGGGTACTCGAATGTCATCCCCCACTGCTACACGCCCTCTGCCGTTGCGCGCCGACACGTCACGCCGGCCGGCCCCGTACTCCGTCCCCCGTCCGGCGCCTCGGTTCGACTACCAGGCTGACGACCGGCAGGGCTCTGCTGCGCTCGCGTCCTCAGCGCTCGGTGTCGGCCTTCTGTTGGCCGGTGGGTTCTGGTGGGCGCTGGCTCCGCTCATAGCTGCGGTCGCCCTGGGGACGTGGACGCTCTCCCGGTTCTCCCAGGCCCGTTGGCAGGGCATGGCCGGAGTCATCGTCGGGACGCTCGGGTCGATGCTCGCCGTGTCGCTGGCGGTGCTGCAGCTGCTGACGGCCTAGTCCCGCCCGTTGACATCCTCCCCGGGCTTCCGCCCGGGGATTCCCTTTGCCTAACCCCGGAGGGCAGGTGTGGGTGGTTTACGGTTCATCGCAGATACCGGCCGCTTGCGCGGCACCCTGTGAAGGGGGTCGGTTTCACTCTTGCTCCCCGCTGACGGGGCGTT
>CALALQ010000063.1 GCA_937925595.1 uncultured Demequina sp.
GCGAACATCAAGACCGACAAAGTCGATGCGCGGATCCTCGCTCAACTGCTGGCCGCGGATTTTTTGCCGTCGGTGTGGTTGCCGGACGAGCGGACACGCCGGCTGCGGCGACAGACGATGCGGCGGGCGCATTTGGTCCGTCAACGCACCCGGCTCAAGAATCAGGTGCACGCAATCTTGCATCGCAATCTGCTGCCACATCCGCCGGTCACCGATCTGTTCGGCACCGTGGGCCGGCGTTGGCTGGCAGGCCAGGACCTCCCGAACGATGAGCACCATACGATCGAGGCACTGATGCGGCAGCTGGATTTTCTCGGTGAGGAACTCGTACTCGCGGACCGGGAATTGGCGGCCGAGGCGCTAGCCTCGGGCTTTCGTGCTGATCGAGCGGACACCCGTGTCGAATACGAAGAATGGTGCCCTGAACTGGGATAATTCGACTTGCTGAGGGTCGAGTTTCAACCAGTTCGAGGAGCACCATTCAGGTGAGCAAGTCTACGTCCCCCTACCCACGCGTGTCCGCATCGGCCACCGGGACCGGCGTCGTGTCGCAGGCCGGAACGGTCCTGCTGCTGCGCACCGCGGAGAAGACCGGCCTCGCTGCGGCGTTGACGACCGAGCTCGCACCGTATCGAAAACCGCTGGCCCGACACGATCCCGGCAAGATCGTGCTCGATCTCGCGACAGCATTGGCGATCGGTGGGGACTGCCTCGCCGACATCGCACAACTGCGGGCTCACCCGGAGATCTTCGGCGCAGTGGCCTCCGACCCGACCGTCTCCCGCCTGATCAGCGTGTTGGCCACCGACGCCGACACCGCGCTCGC
The DNA here is from genome assembly GCA_937925595.1 of uncultured Demequina sp. The sequence goes on from CALALQ010000063.1 coordinate 827, forward strand.
CGCGATCGGACGCGCCCGCGCCACCGCCCGCTCCCACGCCTGGGCCGCCGCCGGCACGTCGGCACCGGACCACGCCATCGACGAAGCGCATCCGCTGGTCCTCGACATCGATGCGACGCTGGTCACCGCGCACTCCGAGAAGGAACAGGCCGCCCCGACGTTCAAGCGAGGCTTCGGTTTCCACCCGCTGTGCGCGTTCGTCGACCACGGCACAGGCGGCACCGGTGAACCCGTCGCGATGCTGCTGCGGCCGGGTAACTCGGGGTCGAATACCGCCGCCGATCACATCACCGTGGTGCAGGACGCCCTCGCACAGTTGCCGGTCGACCCGGCATATCGGGTCGGGAAGAAGGTGCTGGTGCGTATCGACGGGGCCGGCGGCACCCACGGGTTGATCGAGTATCTGACCAAACGGCGGCTGTCGTATTCGGTGGGGTTCGGATTGACCGAGACGATGGTCGCCGCACTCGAACTCGTCCCGGACCAGGCATGGACCCCGGCCTACGACTCGGACGGACAGGTCCGCGACGGCGCCTGGGTGACGGAGTTGACCGGCCTGCTCGATCTGTCGTCGTGGCCGAAAGGCATGCGGGTAATCGTCAGGAAGGAGCGCCCGCATCCGGGTGCGCAGTTACGGTTCACCGACCGTGACGGCCTACGCCTGACCGCGTTCGTGACCAATACCCGCCGAGGGCAACTCCCGGATCTGGAGCTGCGACATCGGCGTCGGGCTCGGTGCGAGGACCGGATTCGGACAGCCAAAGTCACCGGGCTGCAGAATCTTCCGCTGCACGGTTTCGATCAGAATCGGATCTGGTTGGCGCTCGTGCAACTCGCATGTGAACTGATCGCGTGGATGCAGATGCTCGCGTTGACCGATGTCGCGGCCCGGCGGTGGGAGCCGAAGCGGCTGCGGCTGCGATTGTTGTCGATCGCCGGTCGCGTCGCCCGGCATGCCCGCCGTGTTCGGCTGCGGCTGGCCGCGACAGCTCCCGATATCGATGTCCTCGTGGCCGGCCTGAACCGGCTGGAGGCACTTCCTGCGCCTGCGTGACCTGCACGTATCTGTCCGATCAAGACGAAAGGAAACCATTTTCGAGGCCGTGGACCTCGGCGTCACCCGACCGTGTCGGGCAGTCGACCGTGGATGCACACCGGATCCACGGTCTCCGTATCCAATCCGAATCCGCTCAGGCCGGCACGTGATCCGCGCGAAAGATTGAGGTCAACACATCCCGTTCGCCTCCCTCGGGCCGGAGGTCGAGGCGCGGACGGTCACCCTCACCTCGGCGAGCAAGGCGTTCAACCTGGCCGGTCTGCGGTGCGCGGTGGTGCACTTCGGGTCGAAGCTGTTGCTCAAGCGACGCGACGCCGAGCCGTTCGATCTGTACGGGGCGGTGTCCGTCCCCGGGGTGATCGCCACGCTCGCGGCCTGGCAGGAGTGCGACGACTGGCAGCGCGACCTGCTGAAGGTGCTCGACCCCAATCGCCGCATCGTCGACTCGGTGCTGCGTGAGAGGATCCCGCAGGCCCGCCATCATCTCCCCGAGGGAACCTATCTGACCTGGGTGAACGCGGCGCCTCTCGGCATCGGCGATCCCGTCACCCGGGTGCGGGAGCAGGGGCGGATCCTCGTCGACGGTGGTCTGCGCTTCGGCAGCAACGCGACCAACTGCCTGCGGATCAACTTCGCGACCTCGGCGCAGATCCTCGACCGCATCCTCGACGGCGTCACGGGCGCCCTCACGGCCTGAATCTCATCCGACCTGCGTGAGCCGGCGGCACGGTGCGGGGTCGGGCTCCTCGATACGGGGCGCGGGGGTGCGCTGCATCATCGCGCATCCGACGGCGCCCACCAGCATCCAGAAGTAGACCTCGAGCGAGATGATCTCGGGATAGGTGGCCATGGTGGTGGCGACGGCGCAGGCGACCACCGTGGCGCTGACCCCGAGCGCGAAGGCTGCGTCCTGTCCGCGCAGCCGCCGCGAGGCGTACAGGGTCGACGCGGCCGCAACCACGAGCACCAGGACGAACAACCACACCCCGATCAGGCCGAAGTCCACGGCGAGTTTCGTGTAGTAGCTCTCGGGGCGGTACGACCCCGCGTCGAGCTGCGCGAGCGTGTCCACCGCGGTGTTCTGCCCGAACGGCCGCACCCACAGCGACGACGTCGGCTGCGACGGGCCGCGCGCGCCGAGACCGACCGACGAGAATACCGGCGCGAGAACCGAGCTCGGCAGGAGCAGGAGGGCGATCGGAGTGACCACGGCCAGGCCGCCGAAGACGACGAACAGGGCGCGGAAACGGTGGACGGCGAGCCACAGCAACCCGACCGTCAGGCCGATGTAGCAGGCGGGCATGATCGTCATCCCCAGCCCGAGCAACAGGATCGGCGTCGCGCACAGGAACAGCCTGTTGCGCCGCCGCCGTGGGTCGGCGAACGCGACCGCGCAGCCGACGACCAGGCTGAGCATGATGAACAGCCCGAACTCGCGCGGGGTCGCGAAGGTGCTGAAGCTGTGCAGGAACCCACGATGAGTGTGCAGGTGTTCGTCCCAGCGGTAGCCGAGCTCC
>CALALQ010000064.1 GCA_937925595.1 uncultured Demequina sp.
TACTTGCCCCGGCTTGCCGAGCCGCTTCGCTCCGTTGCCCGAGCGATCGAGCGCTCGGGTGGGCTGCAGCGCGTGACCTATGCCGAAGCGTCGGACCTCATCCCGCTGGTTCCCCAGTTCGCGGGAGGTGCCGAGTGACGATGCACGACGGCGACATCCTGGTCACCACCGTTGACGACGCCCTCATCCGCAACGACGAGATGCTCGTGCTGGTGGGTTCTGAGGTCATGCTGCTGTCCGTTGTCTCCACCGAGATCGCGCGGGTGTGTGCCGGGGGCCTGACTCTGGGCGAGCTTGGCGATCACCTCTTCAGCGTGTTTGGGCCGCCGCTTGACGGCAGTCGGGTAGGGGAGCGTACGCGGGTTCTGGTGGCCGAACTGGTCGAAGCGGGGATACTGCGGGTCGCCTCGGCACCGCAAGACATGTGATCTTCGTCACAAAATGTGACCCGTTCACTATCAGGCCGTGGGACAGTAGTGCCGATTGTTATGGCAAGGGGAAACCCGGCTGGCGGGCCGGGTTCCATTACTGAGGGAAATCCATGTCATTGCTCATGCCTGAGCGCGACCTCGAGCCTGCAGAGGCGGGGGTTTCGCGCCGTCGAATTCTCAAGGGTGTTGCCTGGGGAACACCGGCCGTGCTGATCGCCACGGCGGCGCCAGCTGCTGCTGCTTCCGACGAGCCTCCGGGCGTCGGCGAGCCGCGCGTGCTTCCGCCCACTCCGCTGCCTACGGGGACGGGCATGGAAGTCAACAGCCTCACCGCGCAATACCAGGCATCTCGCTGGAACTCGACCAGCGGTTCGCAGATCAAGGCCGTCAACTGCGGCCTGTACATGCAGAACAAGGGAAACACCGCGCCTGCGACGGGTTCAGTGATCCTCACGCTGATCGTTCCCGTGGGCAGCCTCACGAATCCGCGCTGGGGCATCGGAAACGGAGACGGCATTCCGTCTGATGAGTCCTGGACTCTCGCGAGCGGACCTTCGGTCGCTGCCGGAAAGGCGACCATCACTCTGGTGTACACGGGCGGCGCACTCGGCCCATGGGGAGGCGTCTCCGTCTCGAACCTCTGGGTGGAGACGAGCGGCAGTGTGACCGGCCAAGTTGCCACCGCTGTGGTCAATGCGACGTACCAGGGAAATTCCACTAGTACGCACAGCATCAGCAAGACCGTCTAGTCTCACATCGAATAGTTTCGATAACTCGCGTCATACTTGGCGCGAGGGCCCCTCTCAAGGGGTAGGACCATGGCGCGTCCGGCTAGACGTTATTGAGGTTTTCCTGGCGGGGAGCCTCAACTGAGGGAGAGCATAATCGTGCTGATTGAGCATGGCTCAGTCGCGCTTGCCTACGCTGAGCGCGGTGTGAGCCGACGACGAGTTGTCCAAGGTGTTGCATGGTCCGTTCCTGCGGTCCTGATAGCGACCGCGGCCCCGGCGGCCGCAGCTTCGCCGGCCGTTCAGGGTGGGCTTGCGCTGACGAACTCATCAATGACGGTGAATGGGTCAAACATCTTCGTGGCCACCACCGTCGTCTACGTGGGCGATGGCTCCCCCAGCCCCGACTTCCCGGTCACCAGTATGACCATCGAGGTCTCGATTCCCACCGCGCGCATCAGCGGCGAGAACCCGGGTGTGGCGGCCCTCGACTGGTCCTACGTGGGCAAGACCACCTCTGGCACCAACACCATCTTCACGTTCCGATGGAACGGCCTGCCGCTCGAGGGCAGCAACCCGGCGGCGTCGACGGTCACCGTGCGCATCCCCGCAGCCGCATCGCTCGCGACGTGCAACGCAACCATCACGGGCCGCGGGCTGTCGAACGGCTCGGCTATCACCCCTGTCAGCACCACGGTCACGTCGGTACTCGGAGCTGACCTGGTTATCGACGGTGCGGGCATTGAGTTCATCAACTGGATGCCAGGTGGTCCGAACGGCCAGAACCAGGAGGGCTACTGGTTCCGCGGATCGGCAGGACGCTGGAACGGCCCCTACTACCCCGTGGGACCCAGCATCGCTGGACTTGAACTCGTGATCCGCATCTCTGCGGCCAACACAGACGGCACGTATCAGTCAACGCTTGGCACGGGCTGGACCATGACAAAGGCGCCGACGCTCGCGAACGGTGTGTGGGAGGCTCGGTGGACCTACTCGGGCACCATCGGGGCCGAGCCGCTGCCGCAGGCTACCTCGGGCTGGGACGTGACGTTCAAGGCAGTGGGTTCCAAGCAACTGAACGCGGGCGTCATGGCGCTCTCTGGCTTGGCAAGCGGTGTCAACTCGTACGTAGCAGTATCTGGGCCCACGTCCTAGACGCGCCTTCAGGACACCATCCGCGCTGGGTGCAACGTCACGCACTTCTACCGCGGCTTCCCACTGAGCCGGACATCATGCCTGGTGCCCACGCGATTGCCAGGTTTCCCGCGCTCGCTGAATCGTGCCGCCCTAGGATAAATGGGACAAACCCAACCTGGGAGCGTGAGTCCAATGGCGGATTCATCAAGGGGGGTTGGCGGCGTCAGCAGGCACCGAGTCCTCCAAGGTGCGGCATGGACCGCCCCTGCAATCGTGATCGCGACGGCCGTGCCCGCGAGGGCCGCCTCCTTGCCTCAGGGTGAGGGCATCACCATCACCTACATGCAGTCGATGTACCAGGCGGGGCACTGGAACGCGACCGCGGGCGAATCGCAGTCTGCCTATCTGATCCAGACCACGCTCCAGAACGGGCCCAGTTCTCCCACCGACCCTTCGGCTATCGTCTCGCTGCAGGTCACCTATACGGTGCCGGTGGGCGACATCGCACAGCCCGCCTGGGGGCTCGGTGTCACAGGCCCCACGAACAGCGAAGGCATCCAAGACCCTGATATGTGGTCACTCGTCACACCACTCCAGGTAGTCGCAGGCATGGCCACCTTGGTGTTCCTGTACACGGGACCGCCGCTAGCTCACTTCGCGACCATCACGCCCGGGCTCTGGATACAGGTCGCCGGCAATCAAACTGGTGAGACCGCAACGATGGTGGTGGTTGCGGGGCACCTGAACGGCAACACCAGCACCGATTTTGGCGCGCGCCCCGCGATCGTCATCGAGGACGACCCCATCCCGTAGTCAGAGCTTCGACTCAAACTCGCGCATGTGCGCGTTGAACTGCTCCGACTCCACGAGGAACCCGTCGTGGCCAACGGGAGAGTGCACCCACGCGATGCCCTCCGAGCCCACCAGATGTGACTCGAGTTCGCGCGCGTTTGTCACCGGGTAGAGCCGGTCGCTGTCCACCGCCACCACGAGTGCGGGACCCGTGAAGCGAGACAGCGCCGCAGCGACGCCTCCGCGGCCACGGCCCACGTCATGCGAGTTGATCGCATTGACAAGCCGCAGGTACGAGTTGGCATCGAAGCGTCGCGCCAGCTTCTCGCCGTGATACTGAAGGTAGCTCGCGACAGCGAAGCGCCCATCGGCCTGGATGTCGCGGCCAAACCGGCGCGCGAGCTCCGCCTCAGAGCGGTACGTGATGTGCGCGATCTGGCGCGCAATGCCAAGGCCAACGTGCGGCCCATCGCCGTCAGCAGCGTCGTAATAGTCGCCGCCACGGAACTTGGGATCCGCCTGAATCGCCGCGATCTGCGGAACGCCCCACGCGAGCTGCTCCGCGGTGGTGGCGGCCGTCGTGCCCATGACCGCAATCGCGCCAACGCGCTCCGGATGCGTCACTGCCCACTCAAGCGTGCGCATGCCACCCATCGACGGGCCGGTCATCAGCCGCCAGCGGTCAATGCCAAGAATGTCGGTGAGGCGACGCTCCGCCTCGACATGGTCGCGGATTGTCGGCCACGGGAAGCGACTGCCCCACGGCTTGCCATCCGGCGCCGGGTGCGCGGGACCCGTCGACCCCTGGCAGCCGCCGATCACATTCGCGCACACGATGAAATGCCGCGCCGGATCCAGCGGTTTGCCAGCACCAATGAGCGGCGACCACCAGTCGGCGGCGTTCGCATCGCCCGTCAGAGCGTGCGCCACGTACACCGCGTTGTCCTTGCCCGGCGACAAGGTGCCCCAGGTCTGATAGGCGAGCACAGCGTCGGGAATCACCTCTCCCGACTCGAGTGTCAGGTCACCTATGTGGGCAAACTGGCGCTCGCCCGGCGGGTCACCAGGGCGCCAGGCGGCCGACGCTGGGATGGGTCCCAGCGTCGGCGCGGCCTGAACTGCTGTCACCTTTATGCGTTCGCCAGTTCGTCGTCGCTCGCGGCGGAGCGGTGCGCCGCAACCGCAGCGAAGCCCGCCTCAAGGTCCGCAAGGATGTCGTCGATGTGCTCGATGCCCACCGCGAGACGCACCAGACCAGGGGTGACACCAGCGGACAGCTGCTCCTCAGCGGTGAGCTGGCTGTGCGTGGTGGTCGCCGGGTGGATCACGAGCGAGCGCACGTCACCGATGTTCGCCACGAGGCTGTGCAGCTTGAGCGAGTCGACGAACGTGCGACCCGCCTCCGCGCCGCCAGCGATCTCGAAGGCGAGCACGGAGCCCGCGCCCTTGGGCGCGTACTTCTGCTGCAGGTGGTGCCACTTGGAGGTGGGCAGACCGGCGTAGGCGATGGACTCGACCTCGGGACGGGTCTGCAGCCACTCGACGACCTTCTTGGCGTTCTCGACGTGACGCTCGATGCGCAGGCTGAGCGTCTCGAGGCCCTGCGAGATGAGGAACGCGTTGAACGGCGAGATCGCGGGACCCAGATCGCGCAGCAGCTGGACGCGAGCCTTGAGGATGAACGCAAGGTTCACACCAAAGGCGCCGCCCACACCCAGGTCGCGGGCGTACACGAGGCCGTGGTAGCTGGGGTCCGGCGTGTTGTACTGCGGGAAGCGGTCAGGCTGCTGCGCAAAGTCGAACGTGCCGCCGTCCACGATGACGCCGCCAATGGCCGTGCCGTGGCCACCCAGGTACTTGGTGGCGGAGTGCACCACGATGTCCGCGCCCCACTTGAGCGGGTTGATGAGGTACGGCGACGCAACCGTGTTGTCGACGATCAGCGGGACGCCAATCTCGTGAGCAACCGCCGCGACGGCCTCGATGTCCAGCAGGTCCTGCTTGGGGTTCGAGATGGACTCACCGAAGAAGGCCTTGGTGTTGTCCTGAGCGGCGGCGCGCCAGCTTTCGGGGTCGTCCGGGTTCTCCACGAACGTGGTCTCGATGCCGTACTTGGGCAGCGTGTAGTGGAACAGGTTGTACGTGCCGCCGTAGAGCGAAGGGCTCGCGACGATGTGGTCGCCGGCCTCGGCAAGGTTGAGGATCGCGAGCGTCTCTGCCGCCTGGCCAGAGCTCACGAGCAGCGCGCCAACGCCGCCCTCGAGAGCCGCGATGCGGTCCTCGACGGCCTGCTGCGTGGGGTTGCCGATGCGGGTGTAGATGGGACCCAGCTCAGCGAGCGCGAAGCGAGCGGCTGCCTGAGTGGTGTCCTCGAAGACGAATGACGTGGTCTGGTAGATGGGCAGGGCGCGGGCGCCGGTGGCGGCGTCGACTTCCTGGCCGGCGTGAATCTGCTTGGTCTCGAATGCCCAGTCCTGTGACATTGGGTGGCTCCTTGGTTGACGGTTTGCTTGGGGCTTGTGCAGACCATCACCGGAGCCGCACAAGCAGCTGCGACCAAAGGTCTGCAGGTGACACGTGGGTTGTGGGCCCGTGAGAGTGGGGATGCCTATAGGCGCCCGTCACGGGCGCACGCCAAACGTGCGCTTGTCAGCGGCACATTCGGTTCAGCACGTTGGTGACTGTAGCCCCAGGTGGGCGCGAAATGCAAGCCTGAGCACAGCGTCGGGCCGAATCCCTACCGGTTTGAGGTGCTTACCCGGGTGCCGGTTGCGGTATCTGAGTGTCGCGAAACCGGCGTTTCGCGACACTCAGATACCGCAACGGGTGTTTGGCCTGCTAGAGCGAGCGTTCGAACTCTTCCATGAACGCGTTCAGCTGGCCCGATTCCACGAGGAAGCCGTCGTGGCCCACTGGGGAGTGGACCACCTTCACGCCGTTGGAGCCGGTGAGCGAGGCGTCGAGGCGCTGCGAGTTCTTCAGCGGATAGAGGCGGTCAGAGTCCACCGCCACGATCAGCGCGGGGTTGGTGAACTGCGCGAGCGCGGTCTCCACGCCACCGCGGCCGCGACCGACGTCGTGGCTCTGAATGGCCTGGGCCAGGCGGATGTAGGTGTTCGCGTCGAAGCGCCGCGCGAGCTTGCGCGCGTGATGGGCGAGGTAGGACTGCACCGCGAACTGGCCGCCCTTGCCCAGCGGGTCCGTGTCCGCCTGATAGTCGCGGCCAAAGCGCCCGCCCAGCTCGCTCTCGCTGCGGTACGTGGTGTGCGCGATCATGCGCGCGATGCCGAGTCCCACGTGAGGTCCGTCGCCATCCGCTGCGTCGTAGTAGTCGCCGCCACGGAACTTGGGGTCCGCCTTGATCGCGGCCACCTGGGAGGTGGACCACGCAATCTGGTCGGCGGTGGTCGCGGCGGTGGAGCCCACGGGTGCGATGGCGCCAACGCGCTCCGGGTGCGTGACCGCCCACTCGATGGCGCGCATGCCGCCCATCGACGGGCCGGCGATCAGGCGCCAACGGTCAATGCCCAGGTAATCGGTCAATGCGACCTCTGCCGCGACCATGTCGCGCATGGTCACGTAGGGGAAGCGGGAGCCCCACGGCCTGCCGTCCTCTGGGTGCGCGCTTGCCGGGCCGGTGGTGCCCTGGCAGCCGCCAACGACGTTCGCGGAGACGATGAAGTGACGCGCCGGATCGATGGGGCGGTCCGGTCCGACCATCGCGTTCCACCAGCCGCCCGTGTGGTGGCCGGGCTCGGCTGGACCCCACACGTGGCTGTCGCCCGTGAGCGCGTGGGCCACGTAGATCGCGTTGTCCTTGGCTTCGTTGAGTTCGCCCCAGGTTTCGAAGGCGATGGTGACGTCCGGCAGCACGCCCATAGGGTCGGCTTCGAGAGGCAGGTCTCCAAGCTTGAAGAACTTCCTGCGGCCCGGGTGGTCGCCCTCGCGCCACGCGGCGGTCGCGGGGATGGGCGGGCCCTCGCCGGGGCCTTGATCCGCGGCCCAGGCGTCAGTTTCGATGCCGTCGTCATCCATAACGGGAACTAACACTAAGGCAACGGTCTGCGCGCGCCCAGGGCCAGCGTCGGGCGGTTTTCTCGCCCGGTCCCGGTTTGCGGTGCGGCCGGGTGGGCCGCGGACGACGCGTTTGCGGTGCGTGAGTGTCGCGAAACGGCGTTTTCGCGACACTCAGATACCGCAACCGGGGGCGCCGGTTGGTTGCGGGGGTGGGGACAGCCGACGCTGGGGCTCGCCGGGCGTCGAGCCTCTCGCCGGGCGTCGAGCCTCAAGAGATCCCGTTTACCTGCCGAGATAGAACAAGAGGGGAGCGTGGCATTCGCCACACTCGCTCGCCACCTGTGCAGGACCGACTTACTCTCGCAAGGAGACAAATGGGACACACGTCAGCCTTGCGATCGACTCGCGCCCGCATTGCAGCGGTGTGCGCGTTGGCGCTTGCCGCGACGGGTCTCGTGCTGGTCAATGCCCCTGGAGCGCGTGCGGACCAGTACCCCGGACAGTCAGAGGTCGAGGCCGCGCGTGAGGCTGCGGCCAGCCAGAAGGCGACCGTAGGCGACCTTGACGCCGTGGTCGCGCTCCTCGAGAAGACGCTCGCCGACGCCGAGGCCAACCAGCTCCTCGCGGCCGACCAGTACGCCACCGCGCAGGGCGAACTCGAGGACGCGAAGGCGGCCCTCGTCACCGCGAACCAGCGTGCCGAAGAGGCTGAGAAGGCCCTCGAGGAGGCGCGCAACCAGCTCGCCGCGGTTGCCCAGGCGGCCTACCAGGGCGGTGGAGATCTGACGCAGATCGGCGCCGTGGTCACGGCCAACGGGTTCGAGGAGGCGATCGCGACTTCGGAGATAGTGGCCCGCGCCTCGGACGAGCTTGCGACGATCGTGCAGCGCGTCGAGGCCGCAGAGCTCGTCGCGAGCACCCTGCGCCAGGCCGCGAGCGACGCCGCCGTCCGCGCAGAGACCGCGGAGACCGAGGCTGCCCGCACCTACAACGAGGCCGTCGCCGCCGCGGAGGCGGCAGAGACCGCAGTGCGCGAGGCCAACACGGCCCGCGACGCCGCAGTCGCTCGACTCGCCGAACTCAACGGCACCACGGTCGCACTCGAGCAGGCCCGTCAGGAGGGCCTCAAGGCGGAGCGCGACAAGAAGAAGCGTGAAGAGGCCAGGAAGGCGCAGGAAGAGGCGGAAAAGGAGCTGGGAGGCGGAGCGACGGCGCCCAAGCCCAAGCC
>CALALQ010000065.1 GCA_937925595.1 uncultured Demequina sp.
GGCGACGTCCAGGACGGCGCCGCTGATGTAGCCGGCGGCATCGGAGCCGAGGAAGACAGCCGCGCTTGCGACATCCTCCGTGGATCCAAAGCGGCGAGCCGGAATGTTCGCCTGGTACTGCTTCACGAGGTCCTCGGAAAGCTCTGCCGTCATCGCCGTCTCGATGAATCCGGGCGCGATGACGTTGGCGGTGATGCCGCGCGAACCCACCTCTCGCGTGATGGAGCGCGCCATGCCCACGAGTGCTGACTTCGACGACGAGTAGTTCACCTGTCCGGGGTTGCCCATGAGGCCCACCACGGAGCCCACGAGGATGATGCGGCCGTACTTCTCTCGCATCATCGACTGGACGGCGCGGCGCACGGTGCGGAAGGTGCCGGTGAGGTTGGTGTCGATGACCTGCTTGAACTCCTCATCGCTCATGCGCATGAGCAGACCGTCGCGAGTGATGCCGGCGTTGGCGACGAGCACTCGCACACGGCCGTGCTTTTCCTCGAGCTCGTCGAAAGCGGCGTTGACTGCATCGGTGTCGGTGATGTCGGCGATGGCGCCGGTCACGCCCTCGGGGAGGTCGCCTCCCCTGTAGATCGTTGAGACCGTGTCCCCAGCGGCGACGAAAGCCTCCGCAATTGCCCTGCCGATTCCGCGATTCGCGCCCGTGACCACCACGTGTCGTGTCATGCTGGCAACGGTAGCCGAGGGCATGACGAGCGGGCGAATCTGCACCCAGCGCGTTGTTATCGAAGCGATACGATTTTTGGGACCGAACCACCCCATCCGCTGGAAGAATGTTGGTACTGTGCCGGGGACGGTTGTACGAATGCGCGCTGGCGCGAACAAGGGAGTACGAATGACCACCGAGGACGTTGTGTCATCCAAGCCAAGCACTCGCTCACGAGCACGTGCCGCCGGCTACGGCCTGCTTGGAGGTGTAGCGCTGCTCGGTCTTGCTGGCTGTGCTGCTGGCGACACCCACATTGACGGTTGGTGGGACAACGGCGACCCCATCCTGGTCCCCGCGAAGGCATCCCTCTTTGAAGAGGACGGCACGCCCAAGTGCGACGCCCCTATCGCCTTTGGGCAGGTCGAGACCCGCTACCGCGCGTACGGCGAGACCGGCGGCGTCGTGAATGCCTGGCTGTTCGAGATCACGAACCCTGAGACAGACCCCTCGACGTCGAAGGATGAGGCCGAGCGCGCCAAGCTTGAGGTGCTCGCGAACAGCACCAAGGCGATGTACGAACTCACCTTCCCGGCGTTCGACGCGAAGCACGGCATCTCCGGTCCTGATGACATGCGCAAGATCAAGGACGAGTGGCGCAAGCACCTGCCGGATCTGCTCACCGAAGGCCCCGCGACGTCCTACGTCAAGATCGACTCTCAGTGGCTCGAGGGACCCGAGGGTCGCCTCACGGTGCGCCGCGCGGACAACCCCAGCCTGTTCATCGAGGAGAACAAGATCAACACCTCGTTCAACGGTGTGGTCAACCAGTACTTCATTGCGCAGCGCCAGGAGGACGGCAAGCAGTTCCTGCTCGTCCGCAACAAGGAGACGGGCCTTTCCACGCTGATGAGCGGCGATGAGGACGACATCATCCTCGACGAGGACAATGAGCTCTTCATCCGCTACTACATCGAGAACGAGTCCACCGGTGCGAACCCTGACGCGTCGCTCACCCTCGTGAACGACCAGTGCCGTCCCGTGGATGGCAACATCGCCGCTCGTTATTGGGTGTACGACTTCGAGCTCCTCGACGGCACCGAGGCCGGGCCCAACGTCATCGAGTAGCGGCGAGTCGCCCTAGCATTCTGGGGTGGCCTCTTCGACGCGTGGAACGCGAGTTCTCACGATCATTGGCGCGCTCGCGCTCGCCTTGGCCATCAGCGTCGCCGCGATCTTCCTTGGCCGCTGGCAGTGGCATCGCCACGACGTGCGCGCCGAGGAGATGGCGGCATTCGACGCCGGGCAATCGCAGGCGGCGGCACCACTTGCGTCGGTTCTGCGGCCCGACGCTGGGCAGCTTCCGGACGGCGCCCGCTGGCGTACGGCAACAGTCAGCGGACGATTCCACACGGAGAGCCTGACGTGGCTCAGGAACCGTCCCGTAGGCGGCAAGCCTGCGACACATGCGCTCGCGTGGTTCGTCACGGACGATGGCCGAGCGCTGCTCGTCGACGCCGGCTGGATCGATGCGGGCGCGGTCAACCGGCCGGGCCTGCCCAAGGAGCAGCTGACGCTCACGGTCACGCTGCGACCTGTTGAGGCCGACGATGGCAAGCGCGGCGACAGCGCGACCCGCATCACGCCGTCCCAGGTTCCACAGCCGCCCGCTCCTGCGTACCCCGGCTACGGAGTGGTTGCCGAGGCATGCCAGGATCCCTGCGGTCCGCTTCCAGGACTCGTCATCACTCCCCTTCCGCACCTCAGCTTGGGGCCGCACATGTCGTACGCGGCGCAGTGGTATCTCCTAGCGCTCGCCGCACCCACGCTCGTGGTCGTGTGGTTTGTGAGGCAGCGCCGCGAGACCGCGGAGATTCCCACGGCGACCAGGGAGCCCAAGGTGAGGAGGCGTCGGGCAGAACCGAGCGATGAGGAGATCGAGGACGCGCTCTAGCGGCGACTACGCAAGCGTGACAAGGTCGAGGTAGGACTCGTTCCAGAGGTCCTCAACGGCGTCGGGGAGCAAGAGCACGCGCTCGGGCTCAAGGGCCTCAACCGCTCCCTCATCGTGGGTGACGAGCACGACTGCTCCCTCATAGGTGCGCAGGGCGCGGAGGATCTCCTCGCGAGAAGCGGGATCGAGGTTGTTCGTGGGCTCGTCGAGCAGCAGCACGTTCGCCTGACTCACCACGAGCGTCGCGAGCGCGAGACGAGTCTTCTCGCCGCCTGACAGCACGCGCGCTGGCTTGTACGCGTCATCGCCTGCGAACAGGAACGAGCCGAGTACGGAGCGCACCTCGGTGTCGCTGAGCTCCGGCGCCGCGTGACGCAGGTTCTCGAGCACCGTGGCGTCCAGGTCCAGCGTGTCGTGCTCCTGGGCGTAGTAGCCCAGCTTGAGGCCGTGGCCGGGTTCGATCTGGCCCGTATCAGGCTGCTCCACTCCGCTCAGCAGTCGTAGCAGCGTGGTCTTGCCAGCACCGTTGAGGCCAAGGACCACCACGCGGGAGCCGCGGTCGATCGCGAGGTCCACATCCGTGAATACCTCGAGAGAGCCATAGGACTTCGACAGCTCGCTCGCACGCAGCGGCGTCTTGCCGCACGGTGCGGGCGTGGGGAATCGCAGGTGTGCGACCTTGTCCTTGGCGCGCTCGCCCTCGGTGTTCTCGAGCAGCTTCTCGGCTCGCTTGAGCATGTTCTGCGCCGCGACGGCCTTCGTCGCCTTGGCGCGCATCTTCTCTGCCTGCGCGGCGAGGGCCGCCGCCTTCTTCTCCGCGTTGTCGCGCTCGCGCCGGCGCCGACGCTCATCCGTCTCGCGCTGCTTGAGATACAAGTCCCAGCCCATCGCGTACTGGTCGATTTCGCCGCGATTCGCATCGAGGTGGAACACCTTGTTCACGACCGCTCGCACCAGGTCCACGTCGTGCGAGATGACGATGAGGCCGCCCGGGTACGCCATGAGGAACTGGCGCAGCCAGACGATCGAGTCGGCATCCAAGTGGTTCGTTGGCTCGTCGAGCAGGAGGGTCTCGGCGTCGCTGAACAGGATGCGCGCGAGCTCCACGCGACGGCGCTGACCACCGGACAGCGTGCCGAGCGGCTGGGGGAGCACTCGCTCCTCGAGTCCAAGATTCGCGGCGATGCGCGACGCATCGGCCTCGGCGGCATACCCGCCAGCGGCGCGGAAGCGCTCCTCAAGCTTGGGGTAGCGCTCCATGGCTCGATCCCGGATGGCGTCGTCCTCGCTCGCCATCGCCTGCTCTGCCTCTCGCATCTTGGCCGCGAGCGTGGACAGGTCGCGGACCTCGAGGATGCGCTCAAGCGCGAACTGCTCGAGGTCACCTGTGCGCGGGTCCTGCGGGAGATAGCCGATGGTTCCCTTGCGCGAGACCGTCCCCGCCGTGGGCTGCCCCTCTCCCGCGAGTACCTTGGTCAGCGTGGTCTTTCCCGCGCCGTTGCGACCCACGAGTCCCACTCGATCGCCCGCCGCGATCTGGAATGAAGCAGGGTGCAGCAAGACGCGCGCGCCAATGCGCAACTCGACGCCCTTCGCCGAAATCACCCTGTTCTCCTTGCTCCGCCGCGCGTGTTTTTGTGGAGACTCCACAAGGTTTTCGCGGTTCCGGGGCCTTCAGGGCCCGTTTCTTTGTGCGGACGGTAATGTTTCGCCCGTCCATTATCCCAGGAGGAAACCGTGAGTCTGCGCCGCCACCTGACAGGTCCGAACATCGCCCTCGTGTCCGTCTTCGCAGGATTCATCGCCGCGTCGACGATCTGGGGAGGACTGACGCTCGCGACAGGTGTGCCCATCAGCCTGCAGACCCTCGCCGTGCTGCTCGCGGGAGCGGTCCTGGGCCCGTGGCGCGGCGCCGCGGCCGTGGTGATCTACCTCATTCTCGGCACCGCTGGGCTGCCCATCTTCGCGGAGCACGCCAATGGAGCGGTCGCCTGGCCCAGCCCCACCGCTGGCTTCCTCATCGGCTTCGTTCCCGCCGCCTTCGTGACCGGCTGGATCGTGCGCGGTCTGCGCAGGCGCCACGCCGCGACCTTCACTGGCCTGTTCGGCGCCGCCATGATCGGCGGCATCGTGGTGCTGTACCCCATTGGCTGGAGTTACGTGGCCTGGAAGCTCGGCATCGGCTTCGAGCCTGCCGTGCTTGCTGCAGTGCCGTTCGTCATCGGCGACGTCATCAAGTGCGTGCTCGTCGCACTGGTCGCCGCCGCAGTCCACCGCGCCTACCCCTGGATACTGCCCGCCAAGCGGGGGGCCGACGCTGGGGTCACCCCAGCGTCGGGCGTCGCCACCGGCGAGCCGACGGCGGAAGATGACGCCCTGGCAACCGCCTAACCTTGTCTCATGATCGAGTTCAAGGACGCGGTTGTCACCGCGCCCGATTCGGGCGTGCCAATCCTTGATGCGACAACCCTGACCCTCACTGAGGACAGGATCAGCATCATTGGGGCCAACGGATCCGGAAAGTCCACCCTTGCTCGCCTCATCAACGGGCTGGTGCTGCCAGTGTCCGGATCGGTGAGCGTCGATGGGCTCGACACCGTCAAGCACGGCGCGCAGGTGCGCCGCAAGGTGGGCTACCTGTTCACGGACCCGTCCGCGCAGCTCATCATGCCCACGGCCATCGAGGACGTGACGCTGAGCCTGAGGCGCATCATCGACAACAAGAAGGAGCGTGCGGCCGCCGCGCTTGCCGCGCTCGAGGAGATTGGCCTTGGCGAGAAGGCGGACGTGTCCGTCAATGCGCTGTCTGGTGGCCAGCGCCAGCTGCTCGCTCTTGCCGGCGTGCTCGCGGTGACGCCCTCGATCATCGTCGCCGACGAACCCACGACGCTGCTTGACCTGCGCTGGCGCGCTCACGTGGGCGCACTGCTCCGCGCCCTTCCCGTGCAGCTCATCGAGGTCACGCACGACCTCGACTCTGCATCTCGCGCGGACCGCACCCTGCTCGTCGACCGCGGCAACGTGGTGTTCGACGGGGACCCGCGCGAGGCGATCGCGCTGTACCGCGATCTCATGTTCGGGCGGGCGAAGGACACCAACGAGTGATTTCGCTGCTGGGCATCTACCGCCCTCGCAACACCCCGCTGCACAAGTCATCAGTGGGTTTCAAACTCATGCTGCTACTCGTCGCCGCGGTGTTCGTCATCATCGTGGACGACCCTGTCACTGCGCTGGGACTCGCGGCCGCCGCGCTGCTGCTCCTGCTATCCACCATTCCCCCTGCCAAGGCCACGCTGCGAGGATTGGCCTTCATCATACTCATGGCCGCCGTCACGGTGGCATTCCAGGTGTGGCGCGAGGAGTACGCGAAGGCAATCGACACGGCTGCTGACATCGTTGCCGTCTCCGCGCTCGCTCTCGCGATCACGTGCTCCACCCCCATGGAGCAGGTGCTCGACGCGATCTCGACCCTCGCGAGGCCCTTCCGTCGGATCCTGCCGCCTGAGACCCTCGGTCTGATGTTCGCCATGACGCTGCGGGCGATTCCCGAGGCGGCCCGCATCCTCATCGAGTCCCGCACAGCTGCCAGAGCTCGCGGCCTCGACCGCAACCCCCGCGCCGCCCTGATCCCTGCC
Organism: uncultured Demequina sp.; assembly: GCA_937925595.1. The sequence goes on from CALALQ010000065.1 coordinate 6,251, forward strand.
GCCACCCGATCCGTCGGCTTCGCGATTCAGTTGGGCCAGGCCCTTCACGCTCGCGGAATCGCTGAGGAGGCGCCGCCCGAGCGCCGCAAGGCACGCAAGGCTCGAAAGGCCGCGCAGGAGCCCGTGCCGCCGGTCGCGAAGAGCCGCCGGGAGCGCCGCCGGGCTACGCTTGACGAATGACGTTCAACGAGCGCTCCAAGATTGACTCCAGCCGCGTGCAGCGGCGCGGCCGCGGCGCAGGCAGTGGTGTGGCCATTGGCGGCGGCGCAGGCGGCCTGGTGGTCGTGCTGCTGTTCCTCTTGATGCAGTTCCTTGGCGGTGGAAATGGCAGCGGCTTGGACGGGATCACGAACAACGCTCAGGACCAGACCTCGAACCAGGACTTCGCGGAAAGCTGCCAGTCGGGTGCCGACGCGAACGCCAACATGGACTGCCGCGTCGCCGGCACGATCAACTCGCTCGATGACTACTGGTCCGACGCGATGCCCGCGGTCGGAGAGTCGTTCAAGCTCCCCGGCGTGGTGATCTTCGACACCACAACAAGCACCGCGTGCGGCACCGGGTCAGCTCAGATGGGGCCGTTCTACTGCCCGCTCGACGAGACGATCTACCTGGACACGGGCTTCTTCAACGACCTTGAGACGCATTATGGCGCGAGCGGCGGACCGCTCGCCCAGATGTACGTCGTCGCCCACGAGTATGGCCACCACATCGAGAACACCATTGGTGTGTTCGAGGTGGCAAACCGCACCGACACGGGAAGCGACTCTGACTCGGTGAAGGTCGAGCTCATGGCCGACTGCCTTGCAGGAGTGTGGGCCGGTCACGCTGCGAGCACCAAGGACGCGGACGGCGTGGCGCTCATCAAGCCGCTCACGGAGCAGGACGTCAAGGACGCACTGTCTGCGGCCGCCGCCGTTGGCGATGACCGCATCCAGGAGCAGGCGACGGGCCGCGTGGACGAAAGCTCCTTCACGCACGGCTCCGCTGCGCAGCGCCAGGACGCCTTCACCACGGGCTACACCAAGGGCACCATCACCGCATGCGACGCCTTTGGCCTGCTGGGCCGCTGAGTCACTCCGCGGCTAAAGCCAGCGAGGCGATGAGTTCCCTCACCCGGGACTCAATCTCATCGCGAATGGGTCGTACCGCCTCGATTCCCTGACCAGCTGGATCGTCAAGCACCCAGTCCTCATAGCGTCGGCCGGGAATGTAGGGGCACGTGTCGCCGCAGCCCATGGTGACGACCACGTCCGCGACCTCGACATCAGTGTCCGCGAGCCGGCGCGGCACGGCAGCCGCAATGTCGATGCCCCGCTCGGCCATCGCAGCAACCGCCACGGGATTGACGGCCACTCCAGGGGCGGAACCCGCTGACAAGACCTCGACGGCCTCGCCGGCGAGTTCCCTCAGGAATCCGGCCGCCATCTGGGATCTGCCGGCGTTGTGAACACACACAAAGAGGACTGTGGGCTTGGCCATAACTCAATCATTCCTTAACTGGGCTGGCCGCCGTCCCGCGCGCTGACGACGGCCAGTGGTTCAGCAGCAGCTGGATTCGAAGCTGTGCTCTGGGCATCCCGGCGCGCAGATGGCCGGGTCGCAGCACTCGTGCATGATGCGTCCTCTCTACATCGATACACATCGATGTATGAGCACTGTGTCAAACGTATCGACGTTTGTCAATATATGCGCCATACTGGGGGCATGAAGACTCTCGAGGTGCTCTCCCCCGTCGCTTGCTGCGTACCGCTCGTTGGCGCTCCGCTGTCAGCCGAGGCGGCGGAGAACGCCGCCAAGGCGTTCAAGGCGCTTGCAGATCCCGCGCGAGTCCGCATCGTGTCGATCGTGGCGAACCACGCGAACCAGGAAGCGTGCGTCTGCGACCTGCAACAGGCACTTGAGTTGTCGCAGCCCACGGTCTCGCACCACCTGAAGGTGCTGGTAGATGCCGGCTTTCTCAGCCGCTCAAAGCGCGGCACGTGGGCGTACTACGCGCTTGTTCCTGGCGCGCTCGATGGCATCGCGGGCGCTCTCTCAAACCCCGCTCAGCGCTAGGCGTTGTAGTCGAACCTTTCAACCACGGGCGTCTTTCACAACCTTGCGAACGTCATCGAGACTGCGGGGGAGATCGCGCAGGTCTGCTCGGGTTTCGGGCGTCAAGAGGCTGAGATCGAGCGCTTCATCCTTGTCCAGTGGAAGGTAGAACTCTCCCGTTCCACTAAGAACGCGGTAGGAGTCACTGAGCGCGTCCCGGCCAAGAAAGATCAGCACTCTGGGCTTGGATAGGTACGCCGCCTCGATCTTCTCGACCTGCCATTCGAGGGGCACGATCACGCGTATTGAGACGGCCTGACCCTCTGCAAGGTTTGTCGTTCCAGCATCGATAACCTCGCTCACCGTCACGCTGAGCGTTGCATCTCTCCACTGCGCGTCCGGGCTGTCGAACTCCAGGGTCGTGAGGTCAGGTCCTCCGTTGTCGATTCGGTACGCCTTGCCCTCTGTGAGCGACGCGACCTCCGCGACGACTACAGCTTGGGCGGGTTCTGCGCTGGCCTCACTCCTTCTTTTGCCAGGCAAGAGGTCCGCCACTGATGCATAAGTCCGCACCTTGGATCCGCCGGGAGAATCCTGCGACATTGCTGCCGCAAGCTCATCGAAGGTGGCGGACCCTGGACTGGCACAACCGGACAGCATCAACGCAACGGACACCGTGATTGCCACGGCCCTTCCCCAGCGCGATGAGTGCCCGTGACCAAGGTCACTGCACGCCTGCTTCACCGACATGGCTACCTCTCTAGTAATGAGAATTGATGTGGGCTTTGTCATGATCTGCAAGCACGGCGACAAGCGGAGGCGTTCGTATACAGGAATCCGACACATCTCGATGGCTGAGCGAAAGCGTGTGGCTTAGTTCGTGGCACAGTATCCGACGTTCTGCTGAGGTAGCAACGGCATCGACATATGCCTGGTCGATAAAGACTTCATGAACATCACACCTGCCCGCATACTGGCCGACAGTATGTTTCTTTGTGCAGTTGGCAAACCCAACATAGTCACCGCCGGCGGAGTACATCTTCTCGCCGCAAATCTCGACGTAGTAGGCGTCATATACGACGACATCAGCCGTGCCGGCGCTAGAAGGCGTGCTGGTCGTCAACGCAGTGGGATCGAGTACATTTGTCCGAACCCAACTCACAGCGTTGGCGGTTGCAGACGACAGTCCGAAGCCATATATCGCCACTTGGCTATTCTCGGTCATATTCAGGTTGCACCCCGTCTTGCTGGTGGCTCCTTGCCAGTTTGAGGCGACTGCGGCGGGACCGATCAAGACAAGCAGCGCCACACCACTAATGACGGCGAGAACGATAGTACTCCGTGTACCGGAGTGACGACCCGCTCGGATGTAGCCCCTGGACTCCATGACAAGACCTTAGCAAAAAGAGTCGCGAGAGGGCTTAGCCCGTATTTGTCGCCCATCAATCGCAATTCGCGAACGGTTCGCCGCGGAGCGTCCTACACGTTAAACCCGAGCGCCCTGAGCTGCTCGCGGCCATCGTCAGTGATCTTGTCCGGGCCCCACGGCGGCATCCACACCCAGTTGATGCGGAAGCCGTCAACCAGCCCACTCAGCGCCGCAGAGGTCTGATCCTCGATCACATCCGTGAGCGGGCACGCGGCGGAAGTCAGCGTCATGTCGATCACCGCATGGCGATTCGCGTCCAGCTGGATGCCGTACACAAGACCAAGGTCAACGACGTTGATCCCCAGTTCGGGGTCGATCACGTCGCGGAGGGCCTCCTCCACGTCGGCTGCGTTGGCGACAGTCTCAGTCATCGCCTTCTCCCTTCGTTGCACCTTGGCTCTGTGCTTTGAGAAGCGCGTCGCGCAGGGCCATCCAGCCCAGCAGCGCGCACTTGATACGGGCAGGATACTTCCCCACTCCCACAAAGGCGGTAGCGTCGCCGAGCAGGTCTTCCCTGTACTCATCGAGCGGTTCACCGCGGTTGTTCATAAGAGCTTTGAACGCTTCATAGGTCTCGTCGGCGTGGGCCAGGTCGTCGCCTTCAAGCAGGTCCGTGAGCACCGAGACCGAGGCCTGCGAGATGGAGCAGCCAGAACCCTCCCACGAGACGGACGCGATGCGGTCGCCATCGAGGGCGACCCGCAGACGCACCTCATCGCCACACGTTGTGTTGACCTGGTGAGACTCCCCCACGGAGCCGGCCACAGCGTCGGTCAATCCCTTGCCGTGCGCCTCGCGAGCGTGATCCATGATCACCTGCTGATACATCTGCTCAAGGTCGCTCATGCGGAGACTCCAAAGAATGCGGGGACGGTGGCGAGAGCGTCAACGAAGGAGCGAGCGTCATCTTCACTGGTATAGACGTGGGCCGACGCTCTGGTTGAGCCGGTGAGGCCAAGTCGCCTGTGCAGTGGCTGGGCGCAGTGGTGACCCACGCGGACAGCGATGCCGCGGTCGTCGAGCACCTGGCCAACGTCGTGCGGGTGGATGCCGTCGACGGCCACCGCTGCAAGGCCGAGCACGCCGTGCGGTGAATCCACGGGCCCAAGGAGGCGCACGCCGGGGATCTCAGCGGCTCCCTCGCGCAGGATCGCGCCGATGCGGCGCTCGTGCTCGGCGACGCTGTCCATGCCGAGTTCGGAAAGGTACTGCGCTGCCGCCGCCATGCCCACCGCCTGAGCGACGGGCTGCGTGCCGGGCTCGAAGCGCTGGGGGGCGTCGAGCCACGTGGTCTCTTGCATCGTGACGACCTTGATCGCCGAGCCGCCGTAGGTGGACGGGGACAGCGCGTCGAGCAGCTGCTTGCGACCCCACAGCGCGCCCACGCCCGTGGGACCGAGCATCTTGTGGCTCGAGAAGACCAGGAAGTCGACGCCGAGGTCCGCCACGTCCACCGGCAGATGAGGCACCGACTGGCACGCGTCGAGCACGGTGATGGCGCCCACCTCGCGCGCCCGCGCAACGAATGCGGCGACATCAGTCACCACGCCGGTCACGTTGCTCGCGTGCGTGAACGCGACGATGCGGGTGCGGTCGGTGATGACCGTCTCAAGCTCCTCGTAGCGAAGCGTGCCGTCGTCGTTCAGCCCGATCCAGCGCAGTGTGGCACCCGTGCGCAGCGCGAGCTGCTGCCACGGGATGAGGTTCGCGTGATGCTCGAGCTCGGTGATGACGATCTCATCGCCCTCGCCCAAGCGGAACTGCGCCGCCTCGTCCCCGCCAAGGCCATCGGACGCCGCCGCGAAGCCGTTCGCGACGAGGTTCACAGCGGCTGTGGCGCCCGGAGTCCACACGAGCTCGTCCGCAGGCGCCCCAATGAATGCGGCGACCTGCGAGCGAGCGGTCTCGAAGGCGTCGGTCGCCTCCTCAGCGAGGAGGTGCGCCCCGCGAGCCACGGCGCCGTTGTGGAACTGGTAGAACTCCGCCTCCGCATTGAGCACGGAGTGCGGCTTCTGGCTCGTGGCTCCGGAGTCCAGGTACACCAACGGCTTCCCTCCGCGCACGGTGCGTGCGAGGAGCGGGAAGTCGCGGCGTACGTCCTGGAACATCGGCTGCTTAGGCCTCCACGAGGAAGCGGTCGTAACCCTCGGCCTCGAGGCGAGCGGCGAGCTCGGGGCCGCCCTGCTCGGCCACGCGGCCGTTCACGAACACGTGCACGTAGTCGGGGGTGATGTAGTTGAGGATGCGCGTGTAGTGCGTGATGAGCATGACGCCAAGGCCGGTGTTCTCCTTGACGCGGTTCACGCCCTCGGACACGATGCGCAGCGCGTCGACGTCGAGGCCGGAGTCGGTCTCGTCGAGGATCGCGATCTTGGGCTGGAGGAGCTCCATCTGCAGGATCTCGTGGCGCTTCTTCTCACCACCGGAGAAGCCCTCGTTGACGTTGCGCTCGGCGAACGAGGAGTCCATGCGCAGGTTCTCCATGGCCGTCTTGACGTCCTTGACCCACGTGCGCAGCTTGGGAGCCTCGCCGTCGATAGCCGTCTTGGCGGTGCGGAGGAAGTTGCTCACGGACACGCCGGGGACCTCAACGGGGTACTGCATCGCGAGGAACAGGCCCGCCTTGGCGCGCTCGTCGACGGACATCTCGAGGACGTCTTCGCCGTCGAGGGTGACGGTGCC
>CALALQ010000066.1 GCA_937925595.1 uncultured Demequina sp.
GGTAGGCGCGGAGGATTTCGATTTTCTCGAGTTTTTTCGGGGTGGCCTTGACGGCCTCAGCGTTGAATGGGGTGCCGTCGTGGAAGGACACACCTTGGCGCAGGTGCATGGTGAGCGTGAGGCCGTCCGTGCTGAACTCCCAGTCGGTGGCGAGACCGGGCTGCGTGCTCCCGTCGGGCCCAACGTGCACCAAACGGTCGTAGACGGGGAACAACCACACGTTGTAGCCCGCGCCGGTGGCCTTGTGCGGGTCGAGGGTGGTGATCGGAAGGGTGTCACCGAAGCGGAACGTGGCGTTTGGGTCGAGGTCGCTCGGTGCCGTCGCGTCCCCGCCGCCGTCCGCCGTCGTCGGCGTACCACCGCCGTCCGCTGTGGTCGTGGGTGCATCGGTGTCGTCGGACTGATCGCCCGCTGACGTCTCCTGCGGAGCTGAGGTCTGACCGGATGGCGACGTCACGTCTGTGGCGTCGTCGTCGCCACCGCAGGCCGCCAGGCCAATCGCCGCGACGAGCAGGATCGCTGCTCGACGCCGAAACACTCGATATGTGGTTTTCATCATTCCCCCTGTGACGCCGGGGTCTCCGGCGGTGGTGGTTCTGGGTATCTGGGTGTTCTGCCCAGCGCGGGTCAGATCTGTGTGAATCGCGGGCCGGCGCGACCGACGTGACTTTCGACGTCGCGTCCGACCGCTCGGCACGCGGCCCGGGCCGCCTCGACGAGGCCGGCGACGTCCAGGCTGGTCGAACGGCCCTCACACTCGAGTGCGTGGGCGAGGTCCTCAATCGCCACGTTGCCCGACGCTCCGGGAGCAAATGGGCAACCCCCGAGGCCACCGAGCGCGGCGTCGAGTCGGCGCGCTCCGGCCTCGAGCGCAGCGAGGGCGTTGGCCAAGCCGAGCCCGCGCGTGTCGTGCAGGTGTGCCCCAACCGGCACACCGCCAGCACGCGCAACGGCCTGCGCCACGACGCGACGCACCTCTGACGGAGCTCCGGTACCGATCGTGTCTGCCAGGGTGATGCCGTCGACGTCACAGTCGAGCGCACGCTCCACGGCCTCGTCGACGGAATCGGGCGCGACCGCTCCGGCGTACGGGCACCCGAACGCGGTTGCCAGGGTGACTTCCAACGTGGCATCAGCGGCAATCGAGCGCAGCGCCCGCAACTCGGCGAAGCTCTCGTCGACCGTTCTGCCGGCGTTACGGAGGTTGTGTTGCTCCGAGATCGAAAGCACGAATTGGAGATGATCGAGCCCAGCGGCGAGTGCGCGCTCGGCTCCACGGCGGTTGAGGACGAGCCCCCAACGTGTTACACCTTCCGCTCCTGCGGTGGCGGCGACAACTTGCTCGGCATCTGCGAGTGCGGGAACCCGGTCGCTGCGTACGAACGAGGTGATCTCCAGGTCGCGCACCCCAGCCCCGACGAGCGCGTCGAAGATCGCCAGCTTGGCGTCGGTCGGAATGGGCCGCTCGTCCTGCAGACCGTCCCGGAGCGTGACGTCTCGGAGGGCAACCAGACCGCTCATTCGTCAACCGGTCCGGCGATGTCGGCACCGATGTCGCGAGCCGCAGCGCCCTCCGGTGCTGCGACCTCGACGATCGGGTCGGGACGGTCGTCCCATTCGACACGCAGCGCCTTCGACATCACCGCATGCATGTCGTAGAGCGCCGTGATGTATGTGAACTCGAGGATCTGTTCATCGCTCAGATGACGGCGGAGCGCGTCGAACACCGCGTCGGCGACGCGCCCTCCGTCGAGCACCAAGGCGTCGGTGTAAGCGAGCAGCGCCCGCTCGAGTTCGTCAAAGCAGTCGGCCACCTGCCACGCGGGAATGGCCTGGATCTTCTCTTCGGGCATCCCCAGCGCGCGACACGACTTGCAGTGTTGTGAGAACACGAACTGGCTGCCACGGAGCCACCCAGCCCGCGTCTGGCCGAGTTCCCGCAGGCACGGGTCGATCAACCGCTTCGGACTGCGGTACAGGACGAACCCGCGGACGGCGTGCTTGAGCACGTCGGGAACCAACGCGAACGTGGTCCACCAATTGCCAGGAGTTCCGGTTGCTGTTCCTGGCTCGGCGACGGGATCACGTCCCGGACCGAAGATCTGGTCGTACATGGTCTGCACGATCTCGGCGTCCGATTCGTGCCGGGCGACCTGGCGCAGGCGTGGCATCTGTTGAGTTCCCCTCTCATGGAGCAAGGCCCCGCAGGGCTTTGGCACGTGCTGTCGTAGCGTTCCGGTATCGGTCGACCTTTGCCGTACGGTATACAATCTCTCCGGGTTTGAGCAAGTCGCACCACTGAGTACCGGCTGATTCATGCCATCTTGTTTCACCAACGGCCCTTGATGCATGCAATCTGTGGCCAACCGACCCACGTGAGGAGCATTTGATGAAGACCGGAGCCGACTACCGCGCCTCCCTCCACGACAGCCGCTACGTCGTGTTCCGAGGTGAACGTATCGATGTCACATCACACCCGGCGATGACCCGCGCGATCGAGCGGACCGCTGACACGTACGACCGCTTCCACCAAGCCGGCCCCGGCCAGGTCAACCCGTTGTTCGTGGTCCCGCGTTCGCCCGACGACCTGCGTCGCCAGATCGAGTTGATCCGCGACGCCGACGTCCTCGCATCGGTGACCTACCAGAGCCTGTTCTCGCTCCTCACCGCAGCGCCGGCGGTCAGCCAGGCCGACCCCGTGTACGGAGAACGAATCCGTGCCTACTACGAGGAGGTCACCAGCCAGGACCTCCGGGTGACCGAGTGCATCACCGACGCCAAAGGCGATCGCAGCGTCGCTCCGGGTCAGCAGCCTGACCCCGACGCGTATGTCCGTGTAGTCGCACGTCGTCCCGACGGGGTCGTCGTGCGCGGCGCAAAGCTCCACATCACCGGAGCACCCCTGTGCCACCACCTGGTCGTGATGCCGACCAAACACATGAAGCCCAACGAGCAGGATTACGCAATCTCGTGCGCCATTCCGGTCGATTCCCCGGGCGTGAAGATTGTCGCCACCACGTTCGACCCGTGGCCCCGCGACCCCCGCGACTACGTGTTCAGCAGCCACGAGAGCATGCCTGACGGGTTCGTCGTGCTCGACGACGTGTTCGTCCCGTACGAGCGAGTGTTCCTCGACGGGCACACGCAGTACTCCTCGAACTTCGCCCACTCGCTCGGTCTCTGGGAGCGCCTCGGCGGCACGGCTCTGATGGCCGACGAGGCGGACCTGATCGTCGGCCTCGCCCAACTGGCAGCCGACGCGAACGGCCTCTCCTCGATTCCCCACGTCCGGGAGAAGATCAGTGAGCTGATCATCTATGCCACCCTCATCCGCGGCGGCCTGGAGGCTGCACTCGTGCACCACGGAACCACACCGGACGGGATGGTCTACCCCAGCGAGCTCTACACGAACGCGGCCAAATTCTACGGAGCTGCCAACTACTCGCTGATGACCCGCCACCTTCACGACATTTCCGGTGGTATCGCCGCGACAGCGCCAGCCAGCGCCGACCTGGCTCATCACGAGCTCGGGCCGCTCCTGCGCAAGTACCTCCAGGGTGCACCATCGTTTACCCCGGACGATCGGGTCAAGGTGATGCGCGCCGTGCGTGACTTCACGGCTGACACGTTCGGCGGCTGGCGCTACGTAACGAACCTCCAGTCGGGCGGTGGCCTGTTCGCCCAGCGGCTCGTCACCCGTAAGCACTACGACATGCGAGCCACACTGGCCCGCACGCGCCGCCTCATCGGCCTCGACGGCTGAGGCTGCTCCGCGGCCCGGTAGGC
>CALALQ010000067.1 GCA_937925595.1 uncultured Demequina sp.
TGTGTTAAGCACGCCGCCAGCGTTCGTCCTGAGCCAGGATCAAACTCTCCGTTAATGTTTATTAGCAATCCGACCGAAGTCGGCTCACATACATACGAAGTGGTTCCGAAGAACCGGTTTAATCTCTAGCAAATGAACAAATGTCACTGACATTTAATTCTTTACCAAAGGAATCCTGCATCGATCGAGCCGAAGCTCTCCCGATGCCGGAGATTTGGCATCGACATGTGGCACACTGTTGAGTTCTCAAGGTTCGGACGCGCACCGCATCCTGACCCTCTCGGGCGGATTTGGGGCAACCCTTCTAACTTACTCCCCTTGACCCTTCCTGTCAACTTGCCTCATCGGCGTGTCTCCAGGTCGGAGGGGCCTTCAATCATACCTCTGTTTGGGCGCGCATGCGACCGCTCATCGATGTGAGTGAAGTGCTGTCTCAGGTGACTCCCGCGGCCTTCTTCAGTCCTGCGGTAAGTGTTTCCCTCGTCGGCAGCGAGATAAGACATTACGCGGACTGCGGGCCATCGTCAAATCGCCTGAATCTCGGGCGTGTCGCGCCTATCGTGCCTGGTACATGGCCAGATTGGCGGCCCGACGCGGACTCGGCTCAGGCTTCCACCCGCACCAATCCAACAGACTTTTTTCCGCGGCGCACCACGAACCAGCCGCCCTCCAGGGCGAAGTCGGCCGCCAGAACCTGCTGCTCGTCCTCAACTCGCACGTTGTTGACGTAGGCGCCGCCCTCCGCGATCGCGCGGCGAGCAGCTCCTCGAGACTCGACAATCCCCGATTCGACGAGGGCGTCCACGACAGTCGCTCCCGGTGCCAGCACGGCGCTGGGAACCTCCTTGGCGACCCCAGACAGAGTGCCGGCATCGAGCCCGCCGAGCTCTCCCCTGCCGAAGATCGCTTGAGACGCCTCAACCACGGCTGCCGCAGCGTCGGGCCCGTGAACGAGTGTGGTGACCTCGAAGGCCAAGGTGCGCTGTGCTTCCCTCTTGAAAGGCTCCTCGGCAACCGCGCGCTCAAGCCGCTCAATCTCTTCACGCGAAAGGAAGGTGAAGACCTTGAGGTAGCCCACGACGTCGGCATCTGCCTGATTGAGCCAGAACTGGTAGAAGGCGTAGGGACTCGTCATCTCGGGGTCGAGCCACACCGTGCCGGATTCGGTCTTGCCGAACTTGGTGCCGTCCGCCTTGGTGACGAGCGGCGTTGCCAGAGCGTGGACAGAGACTCCCTCGGCTTTGCGCACGAGCTCGGTGCCGGCCGTGAGGTTTCCCCACTGGTCGGACCCGCCGGTCTGCAGCGTGCAGCCGTAGCGGCGGTACAACTCGAGGTAGTCCATTCCCTGCAGCACCTGGTAGCTGAACTCCGTGTAGGAGATGCCTTCCTCGGAGTTGAGGCGTCGCGCGACCGTGTCCTTGGCGATCATCGTGCCCAAGCGGAAGTGGCGACCCACATCCCGCAGCAGCTCGATCGCCGACATGTCCTTGGTCCAGTCGTAGTTGTTGACCATGCGCGCGGCGTTGTCGCCTTCAAAGGACAGGTGCGGCTCGATCTGCGCGCGAATGCGCTCCACCCATCCGTGGACAACGTCCACCGGGTTGAGCGTGCGCTCGCCAGACATCTTGGGGTCGCCGATGAGACCGGTGGCGCCTCCCACGAGCAGCAGCGGCTTGTGACCGGCGTCCTGGAGCCGGCGCACCGTGAGGATCTGCACGAGATTGCCGATGTGCAGGCTCGGCGCCGTGGGGTCGAAGCCGCAATAGAGCGTGATCGGGCCTTCGCTCAGGGCGGCGCGCAGTGCGTCATCGCCCGTCGTCTGCGACACAAGGCCGCGCCAGGTCAGCTCGTCAAGAATGTGCTCGGTCATGATGTGGCAATGCTAGTCGGGCACGGGGGCGGTGCCGTCGATGCGGAAGTCGGCGGCCGCTCGCGTTCCGGAGCGTCCGTGGAGCGCCTGCTCCTCCGCGTCAAAGGCACGCCACTTCTCCGTCACGTCATAGTCGTTGCCGTCGCGTGCCTGTCCCCGCGCAAGACGCTCATCCCAGGGCGCCTCCACCCACACGGTGACAACCGCGAGTTCGCGGGCCCGCGGGAGGCCAACGCCAACTCCTTCTATAAGGAGCCAGTCGCGCTGCGGCACCTGGATGAGGTGCGAGCGGCGGTCCTCGATCCAGTCCCACATGCGGAACGCGCCATCCTCCCCGCGTGCGAGCGGCTCGAGCACCTGGTCCAGCAGCACCTCGTCAAGCGTCGCCAGGCCGCTCCAGCCCTCGTACAGGTCGTCCCCGTGCACTATCTGGACGGGAGCGCAAGACTCAAGCGGAGCGTCGGGCCGGAAGGTGCCAGCCCCCGCGGACGGCGAGCCGCCGAGCGCGGTGGCCAGGCGATTGGCGAGGGTCGATTTTCCGGATCCCGCCGGGCCGTCGATGAGGATCACCCGGGTGCGGCCACAGCGGGGCCCACGGCCCGACGCTGTGCTCACCAAAGTCGCGATGTTCGGGTTGGGCACGGAGCCAGACTACGGTTCTGCCTATGCATCCTTCGAGCGCACGCATTCTTGAACTGTTGGCGGGGGCGGGCCTGAAGAGCGAGGTCCGCACACTTGCCGATTCCACTCGCACCGCGGCCGAGGCTGCGGCGGCACTCGGCTGCGATGTTGGCGCGATCGCCTCGTCGCTCGTGTTCCTGGCCGATGGCAAGCCGATCCTGGTGCTGACGTCCGGCTCGCACCGCGTGGACACCGAGCTCCTTGCGGAGCAGATCGGCGCCGAAAAGATCACGCGAGCGAGCGCCGATCAGGTCCGGGAGGCCACGGGGCAGCCTATTGGCGGCGTTGCGCCGCTCGGCCACCCCGCCCCCGTGCCCACGTACATCGACGTGGAACTCAAGAACCACGGCGAGCTGTGGGCTGCTGCGGGCACGCCGCATTCGGTGTTCGACATCGCCTACGACGACCTCAAGCGCGTCACTGGCGCGACTGAGGTGCTCGTAGAGCGCGCCTAAGCGCTCAGCGACTCCACGGCTGCACGTGCTGCCGCCAGCTGCTCGGCGACCTTGACGGGAGCGGTGCCACCCGCGCCCACTCGCGACGCGAGCGAGCCGCTCACGGTCAGCACCTCAAGCACGCCTGGCGTGAGGCTGGGCGAGATCTCCTGCAGCTCTGCCGGGGTGAGCTCGTGCAGCTCCTTGCCCTTGTCCTCACACGCGCGCACGCATGCGCCCGCGAGCTCGTGGGCTTCGCGGAACGGCACGCCTTCCTTCACGAGCCACTCGGCAACGTCCGTCGCGAGCGAGAAGCCAGCCGGAGCGAGCTGCGCCATGCGCTCGGTCTTGAACTCCAAGGTGGCGATCATGCCCGTGAACGCCGGCAACAGCACCTCGAGGGTGTCGATGGCGTCGAAAGCTGGCTCGTGCGCCTCCTGAATATCGCGGTTGTACGCGAGCGGAAGGCCCTTGAGCGTCGCCAGCAGACCCGCAAGGTCGCCAATGAGACGGCCTGCCTTGCCGCGAGCGAGCTCGGCGATGTCCGGGTTCTTCTTCTGCGGCATGATCGACGACCCCGTGGAGTAGGAGTCGTGAAGCTTCACAAACCCAAACTCGACGGTGGACCACGCGATGACCTCTTCAGCGATGCGCGACAGGTCCACACCGATCATCGCGGTGACGAACAGGAACTCCGCGACCACATCGCGTGAGGCGGTGGCGTCGATCGAGTTCTGCGTGGGTCCGCTGAAGCCCAGCTCCTCAGCGACGGCTGCAGGATCCAGCCCCAGCGTCGAGCCCGCGAGCGCGCCAGCGCCATACGGCGACAGCGACGCGCGAGCGTCCCAGTCGCGCAGGCGCTCCACATCGCGCAGCAGCGCCCACACGTGCGCACCCAAGTGGTGGCCGAGCGTCACTGGTTGCGCGTGCTGAAAGTGCGTGCGTCCAGGCATGGGCGTCGCAACATGCGCCTCAGCCTGGGTCAGGAGTGCGTCAACGAGCGCAAGGACCAACGAGGAGATCTCCCCCGCATGACGACGCAGGTACCGACGCTGGAGCGTCGCGATCTGGTCGTTGCGAGAGCGTCCCGCACGCAGGCGACCGCCCAGTTCGGGACCTACGCGCTCAATGAGGATCCGCTCAAGTGCGCCATGCACGTCCTCATCAGACTCGGCGGCAACGACGGATCCCGCAGCGACATCCGCACGCAGCTGCGTGAGCGCCGCCACCATGCGCGAGGCCTCATCGTTCGTGAGTAGACCCGCCGCCTGCAGCGCGTGAGCGTGCGCGATCGACCCAGCCAGGTCGTCGTCCGCATATCGCCAGTCGAACTGAGTCGACTTGCTCAATGCGGCGAGCGCAGCGTCGGGCCCAGAGGCGAAGCGACCGCCCCAGAGCGTGCCCTCGTTGGTCTCGCTCATGACTACTGACCCTGAGCCGCGGCCCGCGCCGCCGCCTGCTTGGCCGCGAGACCATAGATCTCGATGAAGCCGCGAGCGGCGGACTGGTCGAAGGTGTCGCCCTCGTCATAAGTGGCGAGGTTGAAGTCGTACAGGCCAACGTCCGAACGGCGGCCGGTCACGGTGGCCTTGCCGCCGTGCAGCTCCATGCGGATTTCTCCGGAGACGTACTCCTGGGTGTCCTCGATGAACGCGTCGAGCGACTTCTTGAGCGGCGAGGACCACATGCCGTCGTAAACCAGTTCGGTCCACTCGTCGGCGATGCGCTTCTTGAAGCGCGCCTGCTCGCGCTCGAGCGTCACGTTCTCCATCTCCCGGTGCGCCTCGATGAGGGCAATCGCGCCGGGAGCCTCATAGATCTCGCGGCTCTTGATGCCCACGAGGCGGTCCTCGACGATGTCGATGCGGCCCACACCCTGGGCCCCGGCGCGACGGTTCATCTCCTCGATCGCCTGCAGCGGCGTGACGGGCTGGCCGTCGATCGCCACGGGGATGCCACGCTCGAACGTGATGAGCACCTCATCCGGCACCGGCGGGAAGGCGGGGTCGTCCGTGTAGTCGTAGACGTCCTTGGTTGGCGCGTTCCAGATGTCCTCGAGGAAGCCCGTCTCCACGGCGCGGCCCCATACGTTCTGGTCGATCGAGAACGGGTTCTTCTTGGTGGTCGCGATAGGCAGGTTGTGGCGCTCCGCGTACTCGATGGCGCGGTCGCGAGTGAGAGCCAGGTCGCGAACGGGAGCGATGCACTTGAGCTCCGGAGCGAGCGACACGATGCCCACCTCGAAGCGCACCTGGTCGTTGCCCTTGCCGGTGCAGCCGTGGGCGACGGTCGTGGCGCCGAACTCGCGAGCGGCCTTCACGAGGTGCTTGACGATCACGGGCCGGGACAGCGCTGAGACCAGCGGGTACTTGTCGTGGTACAGCGCGTTCGCCTTGAGCGCCGGCATGCAGTACTCGTCCGCGAACTCGTCGCGAGCGTCGGCGACGTACGCCTCCACCGCGCCGCAGTCGAGCGCACGCTGGCGGATGACCTCGAGGTCCTCGCCACCCTGGCCTACATCCACGGCGACCGCCACAACCTCGGCGCCCGTAGCGTCGGCGATCCAGCCAATGGCCACTGAAGTGTCAAGCCCGCCCGAGTAGGCGAGCACAATCCGCTCTGTCATTTCTCTTCTATCTCTTTCGTATGTGGCTTAGTGGCCCGACGCTCGGGCTAGGAACTTCTGAGCCAGGGCTTCTCCGCCGGCCGGCTCTTTGGAGATGACGATGATGGTGTCGTCGCCAGCGACGGTGCCGAGGATGTCCTCGTCATCGTGCGAATCGATGGCCATCGCAATCGCTCCATGAACGGAACTTCTCCACGATCCATGCAGCCAGACCTACGGGCGAATCGTTCAGGGTATATCCCAGCGTCTGTGGC
>CALALQ010000068.1 GCA_937925595.1 uncultured Demequina sp.
GCCGGTCGCGGTAATCGCTGCCACGATAGGGGTCGGCCGCGCCGCGATGTCGGCCGCGATCCACTCCCGCGCCCCGTCGAGCAGCTTGACCTGCACGGTCGGCGGTTCGCAGCGCCCGTCGATACAGTCGCCGAACTCGTCGGAGTTGGCCGCCAGCCGTTGCAGAAGCGGTTGATAGACCTGGTAGTGCCAACTTCCCGGCGACCACGAATGCACCTGACCGTCGCCGAGCTGTTCGTAGGCGACCTTGTGCGCCGACATCGCCGCCGTCAGTTCCTCGACCATCTTCGGGTGCCGATACCAGCAGCCCTTGATCCGATCGGTAAGCCGGTAGCAGCCGCGAAACCACTCCACCCAGTCGATCAACTCGTCCCACAACTGTTGTGCTTGTTCCTGATCGAGATGCCGCCACGACAACCGGCCCGGTGTATACCCGCTCATCCGAGCACCACTTCCCCGCCCGTACGGGACCAGGCCCAATCGGGCAGCTCCCCCGTCTCGCAGACCCAGTTGTAGACCTCTTGAGAGTCGAGCACCCGCTTCTTCCAGTGCGGAATGTCCCACACCAGCGGGAGATGGACCCGCGCCGGAGCCGCACCCCGATAGATCATCAATGCCTGGTCAGCAGGCATTCCGCGAATCTCCGGGGCGGTCATCACCTTCGTCTGCCGAGGAGCCTGCGTCGGAGACCACCACTCTTCGCGCTCACCGGTCAATCGGGAGATCTGCTCGAGCTCGTTCACATCACCGAGGCCGGGCAGGATGATCCGCACCGGCGAGTTCGTCGTGAACATCTTCCCCGCGCTCGGACCCCATCGCCGGATGTTCTGCTCCTGACCGTGGCAGAACGCCCAGATCGAGATTCCTCGCCCGGCGCTGTCGGAGACCTTGTCGGGCAGATCCGGGATGGGCGCGACATTGTTGACCTCATCGAGAACGAACCGCACCGGAGGGTCGATTCGCTCCTCCGGGTACTCCCGCGAAATCTCTTTGGCCAGGTAATACGCCTCCGCCGCCAACGCCGTGACGATCGGTGCACTCGAGCCGTAGGAGCCTTCGGAGATCAGATACAGCGTCCCGCCGTCGCGGATGAGCTGCGCGAGGTTCACCGACTCATCGGCGGTGACATTGACTGCCGCCATCAGCTTCGGTGAGGCGAGGGGATCGAGCAGCGTCGAGACCGTCGACATCACATCGTCGACCGAATCCGACCCCGAGCCACCAAGCTGCGAATACTCCACGCTCCACGTCGGCAGGTCCCGGTCCAGAATCTCCTTGACCTTCGGCACCTGCCGCTGCATCGCCCAGCGATAGAAGGTGGTCACATCCCCACCGGACACCGCGGCCGCATACAGACAGCACCGCAGGTACTTCGCTGCGTTCGTCGAGAAGTACCCACTGTTCTTGGTATCGCCGAGGGGAACAGCCTGCACCAACGCATCGGCACGCCGGATCGCCGTATCCGGGTCATCGCAGCCGGCCAGCAGGGACCACCGCATCGGCGTCGGCCACCGCGTGATGCCCTCGGGGTCGAACACCTCGACCGGGCCGGACGCCAACCGTTGCCCCACCGTCGACCACAGCAGATCAGGTTTGGTGGTCGTGGCCAGCACGAACCCGACCGACTCGACGATCCGCTGCCAAGCCAACCGCCAGCTCTTGCCCGATCCGGTCGGACCCTCGACCAGCGTGCCGTCCCGGTACTGAACGAACACCTCGGCATCTTTGCCATGCTCGCCGTAGAGCGTGCCGATCCGGGTCGCCACCTGATGTGCGTCGATCTTGCGGACCGGAGTATCACCCAAGCTCACCCGATTCGTCTTCGCGGCTTTCACCGCGCTCCTGCGATCGAGGCCGCGCCGCCGCAGCTCCGCCCGGTCCGCAAACCCTACTTGGCGCGTGCGCTTAGCGCGCTGACGTGCCGAAACCTTCCCATCGATCACGAGGGCGACGGTGATATAGACCAGCATCGCTGCGATCAGGCACACCCACACCGCGATCGCCGAGCCCGGCCGCGAGTCCTCGGGCCAGCCCACCGTCGGGTCACCCGGCGTGAGCACCAACGCCCGCAACACCGACAACGTGCCGTACAGCCCTTCCGGGAACACCGGACCTGCCCCGGTCACCAGGCCAGCAACCGCGCCCCCGGCGTACACCGTCCACAGGACCCCGCCGATCACCACGACCACCGGGCCGGTGCCGACCGGAATTACCGGCTGTGTCGGCCGCTGCTGACCCCGCTCGTTCACTGCACCGCCCCCACCAGCTCGGCCAATTCCTCGGCATCGAGAGTGTCCGGGAGCCGGGTCTGCCCGACCAGCGTGCTCGCCTCACCCCGAATGACCTCATCGGTGTCGGTGAGGGTGATCTCGAGCGGGGACCGCTCGTGCTTCATCAGCACCGGATCGGACTTGCCCATCACCACGAGACACTGCCCCTTGTGCATCGACATCAGCAGATCGACGCAGTATTCGGGGAGGTGGTACATGCGAACCGTCTGCTCGGCATCGTCCACGCGATCCTGTCCATACAGGAACACGATCCCGGCTTCCTGCATCAACGCCCTGGCCGGAGAATCCGCAGGTAGATCGGCGATGTGATGGAACGCTGAGACCGTGGACAGGCCCAGGCCGCGAGAGAGCTTCATGTTGTCCCGGAAAACCCGCCCGGTCGAGCCTTCCGCGATGTGCCAGCCTTCCTCGACGATGAGAATGGTCTGCTTGTGCTCGGATGCGCGAGCGGCGAGAACATTCGACAGCCACGTATTGATGACCGTCATCACCACCCGCAGCGCCGGTCCCTTGTTGGGCAGTTCGGACACGTCGAAGTGCACGAGCGGGTGGTCGAGCGCATGACGGACATCGGCCGAGGTCGGCTGATCGACCAACCCGCGCAGATCTCCTTCGCAGAGCTGCCGCAGCGCCAGGCCCGGATCCCGACCCCACCGGCACGCTTCCTTCTCCCACACCTCACCGAAGGTGACTGTCGCTTCCTCCGGCGTCGATAGCAGCAGATCGGCGACATCACGCAGGATCGGCTCGGTGCCTTCGCTGCGGGCACGTTCGTTGACCAGTCTCAGCGCCAGGTTCAGCGCCGCGATCTCCGTCTGCACCAACGTCCGCTGCATGGTGTCCTCGAGTACCGCGGCAATCAGCACTTCTTGACCGGCCGGCACGATGCCACCAGAAGTGGTCACCGACGACGAAATCGCCGGGTCCATGATGTTCAACCGCGCACCGTCACCGCCGGTCTTGAACCTGATCGACGGCACCCCCAGCGACTTGGCGAGCTCGGTGTACTCACCACCGCGATCACCCTGACGCTTCTTGTCGATCACCACGACCTGACGGCCGGCCGCGATCTGCCGCAGTCCCAGGGTGGTCTTGATCAATGAGGACTTCGCCTTGCCGATGTCACCGACCACCGCGACGTTGATGTTCTCGATCTCACTTCCGTACAACGCGAACGGATCGGTAATGACCAGCGCATTCGACATCAGGTTCCGCCCCGACACGAGACCTTCGTGCCGCACGTTCTTGCGGGTGGTCGCCAGATTCAGCGCTTCGGCCTGGCGAGTCGTCGACCACACCCCTTCCGGGCGCGGTTCGTACCATCCCCACCGGTCGAGCCACTTGTTGCGCTTCGGCGGACGCCGACGAGGAACCGTCGGCGTGTCCGCCTGATCTACCTCCGGAGCGGTCGGCGCAGGCGCAGCGTCCTTTTTGCGGCTGCGTAGTGACGGCATCAGACCCCCTTGGCCCGGGTGTACTTGGTGGCCGCGAGTCCACGGCCGAGCGGCAGAGTGAGGAATTGCGCGACATCGTGGCTGTCGTCGAACCAGGTGAACTCTTTGATGGCGGCTTGGTCGGCGGCCTGCTCGAGCCGCGCACACGCCCGCATCACCGCATCCTCATCCGGTGCGGTGACCGACACTGCCATCGACCAGATCACCCCGTGGTGTCCCGATCCCGGCTTGAGGTCTTCGCGGCGACGCAGCGACGCCGACGCCATGACCTCCGATGCACCGTCGGTGACCTGGCCCTTCTTTCGCTCCTTGTACTGGCGTGCTGCATCCTCGGTCGCGTCCTTGCGTGCCACCTGGCGCGCTTTGACCGCATCGACGAAATCCATCCGCACCTTCACCGTGCGGATTGTTGGCTGGGCCGGAAGCCCCTCAACAGGATCGCCGGGGTCCGGGTCGACGCCGGTCAACAGCGGCGAGAGCCATTCAGCGTGCAGCGGGATCGGTTCGATCGAACCGGGTCGGATCAACCCGACTCGGGTATCCCATCGGTCGGACACCCGTGTCGACAGGTCTCCGCCGACATACGACGGCCAGCAGTTGCCCCAGTTCGCGCCCCGGTGGGCATCGAGTGCGTAGGACGGATCGAGCATCGAGCGGAACACCGCACAGGCACGCTGTTGGCCGAGCACCTGCACCTGCCCGAGCCGGGCCGAGGTCAGCGCGCCGACCGCCCGCATGGTCTCCTCGACGATGACCTGGCCGATACCGGCCTTCGTCTCTACGCCCTTACGCTTGGCGACCGCTCCGGCCGCCGACAGCAACTTGACCGACTTCGGGAAGATCAGCGTGGCGTAGCAACGATGCTCTTCCGACTCCGGGGCCAGACCGTCGATGAGCTGGCCGTAGGACTCGACCGCAGGCATCACCCGGTGTGCATGAGGATTCGCACGCACCACCGATTCCATCCACGCCACGTGCGGAGTCAGATCGGCCGGCACCGAGCGGTGCACCATCTCCAGCCCTCGAAGCAGCGAGGATCGGCGCGCGAACGAGGCCAGCGTGCGCGAGAACGCCTGCGAGGTCACCGCCCATTCCTCTGCACCGCGGAGTCCTTCGGCAAGCCCTTGAATCGACAGCACCACCGAGTAGTAGTTGTTGTCACCAGGCGTCCGGTGCTCGAGGATGAACATGTCATCGAGACCTGTATCGGTCAGATCCAGCGGAGCGACATCTCCGAGCGGCACCGGGAACTCCCAGCCCGGATCGGCTCCGAGCACCCCGTACAACTCATCACCGGGCGCCCGGTAGACGTGTTCACCGTGCTTTCGCCGCCGCCGATCCCGGATCCGGTGCAGTTTCTCCCCCGCCCAAGACCGGCGACCGTTGATGTCGGTCGTCGCCCACAGCGTGCCGCCCACCACCGCAAGGACACCGGCCAGTGTCCAGATCGTCGATCCGAAGAAGACGAACAGGAACATCGAGACCATCAGCGCCGCTGCATAGGCGAACAGCACCGGTTCGGGAACGGGGATCAGTCCTCGGCGAGCGATCTCCGAACCGAGGATCGAGGTGCGCTGCTCACTGTCGCTCATCATTGATCTCCCATGTTGTCGGCCCGCTCGGGAGCGCTCTGCGCTGCCTGCGCCGCCTTGTTCAGTGCTGCACCGCCGACCGTCCCGGCTACTACCACCGCACCAACCCCGGCCGAGGCGGCCGTGCCGGAGATGCCCTTGGCTGCCCCTATGAGCTTGCGAGTGCTCGCCCCACCGTGCCCGCCACCGCTATGACCTGCGGTAACACCCGAGTGCTGGTGGGAGGTCGACCCGGCGGAACTATGGGACGTCGACCCGTTCGAGGTGGAGGCCACTCCCCCACCGACGCCCCCGCCGCCGACAGGATGGGAGTGTGCCGCCCCTGCGGAGCGGGCCGCAGCGACCTCACCCCCGCCACCACCGCCGCGGGCCATCATTGCCATCTGCGCGGTCTGCAAAGTGCCGCCCAGCCCTTGTCCGGTCGCCGATCCGGTATCGCCGAAACCTTCTGAATCTTCACTGGACGGCATGAACGGGGCGTACTTGAGCAGCGACCACGGAGCGAGTCCGACCAGTCCGATGCACACCGCCGACATTGCCAAGGCGCCAAGCGATGCGAGGTCACCGTCGACGTAGGCCCCGGCGCTGCTGTCGATCAGCACCGTGGCCAAGAACCCCAGGCCGAGGAAGATCACCGGCTTGGAAAACACGATCGAGATGAATACGAAGATCGGGCGCATCGCCTTCTTCCGCAGGTTCGGATGCACCCACAATCCGAACGCGACACCTGTCAGGCCGGCGAGGATCGGCAAGGCAGCGGCGTGCATCAACATGCCGAAGAACAACGCCAGCGACCCGAGGAACAACAACCCGAAGAACACGATTCCGGTCAGAGAGCCACCGACGACGGTGTCGCTCGTGATGCCTCCGAGCATTGCCGATACTGACACCACCGCCTGCTCCAAGTCCTGCTTGAGCAGTCCGGACAGGGAGGTGGTCAGCGCGTGCGAGAGCTGGACCAGCATTTCGGCGGCGGCCGGGGCGAACATCATCGACAGCACACCCAACGGGGCGTATCCGATCAGGCTGTGCGCCAGTTCCATTCGTGTCGATTTCTGTGCGGAGGTTCGGTAGATCGTGAACAGTGCGGTGATCGACATGACGAACACCCCGATTCCGCAACTGACCGCGTACCACCGCAGGAAACCTTCATCCCGCGGGTTGAACTCGTGGATGTTCGCCAAGCCCTCGAGGACCGAGGTGGTCAGCGATACCGCGCTTTCCTTGGTGCTGTTGGCCCAGTCGTCGATCACGCTGCCCGGATCAGCGATGAACGCGACCACATCACCGGCCTTGTCGACGGCCGCCATACCGAGGCCGACGCCGAGCTGGATCTGAAGCGGCGTGGCGGCCTTGAGGACCACACCACCGACTCTGGCGAGATCGAGGAACCGGTCGGCGAAGTCCTTGTTCTGCTCTTTCCAGTTCCAGATGCCACCGAACATCGCTCCGATCTGTGTGTTCCAGCCCCGGCACTGGTTGATCTCGCTGATGTTGGTGCCCTTGTCGCAGTCGAGGAAATAAGCCCTGTTGCAAAGCATCTCGTGATCGCTGCACGGATTCTCGAAAATGTCGTCCGGCAGGTTATCGACCCACTTCTGTTGCTTCATCACTGCGATCGAACCGGCGTCGGGTGCTGCCGCCCAGGTAAATCCCCAGTGGTTCCCGCTGGGCTCCGACCACTTCGCCAGATCCGCAGCGCACACCTTGGCCGAGGGCGAGAACTCCGGGTCGCCACCGGGGAAGGATGCCGGCCAGGTGGTCGGAGCCTTGCCATCGAGCACCGCTTGCTTCGCTTCGTCCTCTGAAACACCCATCAGTTCGGCGTACTGCGCGATGCGCTGCGTCACAGGGGACGCCCAGTAGAGAATTTGCTGGTCGAAGCGGAGGTACTGCGCGAGGTACTGCCCGAAGTCGCCACCCTTGTCCGCACACGCCGGATCGGTCGACCACCCGGCCGCCTCGAACTCCGGGTGACCGGGAAAGAACTCCTTGAGCTCGTCTGGCATCCCAGCAGGCCACCCTTCGGCAGCGCCACTGAGCGGCTGCGCCCACGCAGGCGTCGCACTCGAGGCCAACGCGAGCACCGCCAGCAGCACCGCAAGCAAAGTACGGACAAGGGATCGCATGATTACTCCACGAAGAAGGTGTAGAGGCCGTTCGCGCCGAACTCGGCGAGAGTGGAATCCCCTTCGGGGAACGAGACCTCTTCGGGCTCGGGACCGGACCGGAACGTCCAATCCACGGCCTTCCAATCCCCGTTCTCCCACTCCAAGGTCACCGTGGTCGTGGACCAGACAGTAAGGACGCTGACCTTGCCCGTGCCGCTCAGATCGTTCTGGCTCGCCGAGACTGCCCACACCGACACCACCGCACGGTCATCCGAGTAGTCCGTGACGTTGACCAGGGCGGGAAGGACGTTCATCACCGTGCCCTCGGCCTGTGTCACGCTCTCGTCAAGGACTGCCAGCAGCGCATCGCTGGCGTTGCTACCGACGAGGGCCGATTTGGCTTCCTCGGCAGAGATTCGACCGAGAGAGACCTGGTTTGCGGCCTGCACGAAGTTCGTTGCTGCGGTCTGTGCTCCGGCTTCGGTGCGGTCATAGCCATGCGGAATCCCGTTGGTGATCGAGTTGGGACCGTGCCCGGTCCGCACCGTGTCGGACTCCGAGCTACCGCCGCTCAGCCCCGCGAGAATGATCCCGAGGATCGTCACCACGAGCAGGATCACCAGGCCGTACTTGAACCATGAGGGCAGTCTGTCGAACGCTGCCTTCCATCCTTTGGTCTCTGCCGTCTTCGCCGAGGATGTCGGCGTCGGTGCTGCTGTTGCCGAGGGCGATTGCTGGGAGCCCGGCTTGATCGAGCTGAAATCGGGTGCCATCTGATTCTCCTAACAGTGCTGGTAGATCGGCTATCAGCCGTTGACGACGAACAAGATGGCGCCGACGATGATCCCGGCTCCGGCCACGCAACCGAACGCCACACCAGCGGTCTTGGCCGAATCCATCGAATCGCTCAATTCGCTCTGGTAGCCCCCGGCGCGAGCCTTACGGATCTTGTAGAGCGAAATGATCAGGTTGACTGCGGATACCGCCAGGACCGCACCCCAGATACCGCCCGCAATCCGCGACCAGGTGCTCTGGAACGTAGGACCGAACACCCCCAGATCAGGGGAGATTCCGTCGAGTGGATTGTCGGTCTGAGCCGAGGCGGTACCGGCGGTGAGCAACACCGTGCCGATCGTGGCCGACAGCAGGGACGCAGCACGGGCCACGCTACGAGGTAGCGACCGCATCGAGGTATTGCGAGACATCACAGGGGTCCTTTCACACAGAAGGTCAGGCGTAGGGATCGAAGCTCGACGGCTTTGGTGGTTGCGGCCGTCGGGCCGGGGCCGGCGGTTGGTGCACCTCAGCAGCGGATTCGCTCGAGGCGTCCGGTTTGGGGGCCGCTTCCGCCGCCTCGGCGGTGGGCCGGTAGTCCAGGGGCAGGTCCCTGGCCGGGTCCGTCTCAGACACCCGGACAGCAGGAGCGGCAGCGGGTTCCACGACCGGGGCCGGGGGCGGCTCAGCTGCGGGAACCGACTCGGGAGCCGGGGCCGGCTGGGGCGCTACGAAGCTCGGAACGTCCGCCGCGAACGTCGGCGGAGCCGGTTCCGGGGCGATCGCCGGAGCCGGTACCCCCTGCTGCCGGAGTCCGGCCTGCCGCTCGACGATGGCCTCGGCCAGCGCATCGGTCACCATCGCCGCGACATTCGTCCACGCGATGATCGAACTCTGCGACAACGCCTCGAGCGTGATCCGCTCACCGGTGGCGAAGACCGGCTCGAACGGGACCCGAACGTAGGTCTGCACACCGAGAGAGTCGAACTCGTCGACAATCGCAGTTTCGAGGTTCGGATCGGACCCCGGCGTCGCGCACAGCAGCACGATCGCAGAGCGCACCAGATGCTCGAACCCCCGCTTACGGAGGCCGTCGAGCATCGCGTAGGCGTGCTGCGCCATGTCCCGGCGCATCGGCAGCGGCACCACCAGCACGTCGGCGTGGCGCACCGCCCACTGCCATGCCCCGGCCTGCGGAGTGGTGGCTGTGTCGATAATCAGCAGGTCGCGATGGCGACGAAGCACCGCGCCCAACGCCGCGCACTCGTCCTCGCCGAGCATGTCGTCGTAGGAAGAATCGGTGTCTCCGGCCAGGATCTCGTCGTGGGTGGGCTGGAGCCGCAGATACGCCGCCAGCTCCCCCGCCTCGACGTCGGCCGACATCAGCCGCGATGCGTTGTCGAGGACATCCCACACCGTGCGTTCGATGGGTGCGGTGCGCGCTGCGCGAATGCCGAGGGTGCCGCCGGCCTCGCTCATATCCACCGCCACGACCCCGCGGCCGCGATGCTTACCGAGCATCGCTGCCAGCGCGATCGACGTCGGAGTTTTGCCGGCTCCGCCCTTGGTGTTGACCACAGCGACCGTGCCCGAACCCGGCAGCGTTCGCTGGATCGCTTCGACCGCCGCCCGGTGGCCGGTCTCTGCCGATGCCGCCTTCGGGGCCAGTTTCGTTCCCAGAGCTGCATTGATCCGACCCCGCCAACCCCACTGAGCAGGCTGGGAAAGTGCCGGTGAGGCGGCCTCGTCGAACAGTGCGCCGTGCCCGGTGGACGGCATTGCTGTCGGCGCGATCGGCTCGTCGACGGCCGCGAGAGCAGCTACTCCGACCCCGTACGGATCGGCGATGTCCTCGGCTACAGGCTCGGGAGCCGGGGCCGGTTCGGGTTCGACAGCGGGACGGTTCGGGCGTAGCCGCAGCCGACGCGGGTCGATGGTCGGTTCGTGGTTGTAGTCAGCGATGTCAGCCATCACGCTCACCTCACAGGGTGGTGACGGACGAAACGCGCCATCCGTCGCCGTTGTCGGTCAGCACCACGGCGACGTACTGCACGTCTGTGCCGATCTCGGTGCCGCTGGAATCGGTGACCGTGCTGGTCACCTCGTACATGCCGTGATACTTCGTCGCGGTATTGGCCTGTCCCTGGTTGGGGACCTCCACCGCCACGGCGGTGACCGTCGCGCCCTGCGACGCCCACTGTGCCCACTCACCGCTGGCCTTGACCGGGATCTGCACATCGGCGCGGACCTGCGCGTCGAGTTCGCCGGTCAGCACGCCCAGATCGGCGGCCCGCACCGGCGCGTCGTTGCGATTGGTGTCGGTACGGGTGTCATAGGAGAACCAGGTCTCGACGACCGTGCGGCCGAGCTCGCCCGGATCGGAGGTGTCCACACTCGGTGCCGCCGGAGCGGGGGTGGACTGCTCGGTGGGTGCAGCCGGTTCGGTGGGAGGCCATGCCTCCGTCGACGACGGTTGTGCCGACGAGTTCGTAGTGCTCTGGTCCTGGTCGGTCTCGGAGCTGCATCCGGCCACCGTTAGGGCTCCGGCGAGGACACCGATCAGTGCCAGTCGGCGGATCATTCGGTCACCACCAGATCCGACAGGCGGATCGCCCGCCATTCGCCGTAGCCCGGTTCGAGGCACCACTGCTCGGCCGGATTGCCGGTCGGGACCACCTCGAGATCGAGGATGACCTGCTTTTTTGCCGCGAGATCGGCCAGTTTCACCCCGTCGATGCGTTCACTGCTCACCCGCAGACGCAACCGAACCGCCTCGACCTCGAGGTGGTCGCGGACTTTCGCAGCGAGGAACACGGCTTTACCGGCGCTGGCCTCATCCGCCGAGTCCTGATCGCCGGGCCGGAAGATCCGATCATCCTTGTGGAACGATCCGTACCAGGCGACATCGCTGGTGTCGGCATCGCCGACGACGGCGAACGAGCCACGTTCGTCGCCGGCCGAGGCCAAGGACACCACCGGAGCCGATGCGGCGGCCGCGGCCAGCTTTTCGGCCCGTTCACGCTGCTCGCGTTCTCGCAGGGCGTCGTAGTCCACATCGAACTGCTTGTAGAGCTCGCGCTTGATCTTCGGCCACTGGGTGCGCGTCATCAGGTTGTTCTCCGCAGCCCAAGCCCGCAGGTCCGAGGCCGTCATCGCCTGGACTGTCCGGGTCGATCCGAGGGTGCGGACGGCCGACTCCGCCTTGTCCCACTCTTCGCTCACGGTGTGATGTTTCCTTCCTGGTGTGTCATCGTTTCCGATGTTCTGGCGTATGAAATACGTTGTGGATCAATGAAATCGGATGGCTCTAACATGTTTCGGGGGCGTCCATTCGGTGATCCGGACCTTCTCTCCGGACTGGGGTGCTTCGACAACTTTGTTGTCCCCCATCCAGATCCACACGTGGCCGGGGTAGGGCTGCACGATGTCTCCGGGTTGCAAGTCCGTCGCCTCGGTTACAGGCGTCCCTCGAGGATCGTTGACCTGAGCGGAGTCCTGGTGTGGCAGAACGATTCTTCCGTCCGTCGCCTGCGCCACCGCGTACACGACCAGGCCCGAGCAGTCGAAGCCGACCTTGTTGTGGTCGCCGTGCTCATCGGCGACACCGCCATCGGCGATGCCGCGAGTCGGTCCGGTGGCATCCCCGCCGCCCCAGGCGTAATCGGTGCCCAGCCATCCAAGTGCTGCATCGACCACCCGCGAACCACTCACCGACGGCGGCCGAGGCTGGTCGACACCGGCGAAGTCAGCGCGGCCGGCCAGGATATTGCGGACGTAGCTCGTGGTCTCCGCGTTGCCGCACACCCCGCCGGAAGCGAGTGTGTTGCCCGGCCCGCAGTTGTAGGCCGAGAGCATCAACTCGGTGCCGTCACCTGAGACTTTTCCCTCGCGGAGCCACTGCTGCGTCTGCTCCCACATCTGGCAGTCGTAGGCGGCCATCGCCATCACCGAATCACCGATGGAATTCACGTCGGCCACGCCGTCACCGTCGTAGTCCTGGCCGATCGAGGCCCAGGTTGCGGGCATGAACTGCCCCGGCCCGCGTGCCCCCGCCGGAGACACCGGCGAGGAGGGACCGTAGCGGAACTGGTTCTCGGCGTAGAGCTGGGAGGCCAGCAAGGGAGCGTCGATCGCCTCGCAGGTCTGAGCCGCCTTGACGATCCACTCCCGGAACTCCTCGGGGACCGATCCCGGCGCGAGGGAGCGTCCGCCGGGGCGCGTCAGGCCGGTGCAACCGGCACCGAGCGGAGTCTCGGCCGCGACCAGCTGCACATTCGGCGAGGTCGGACGCTGTTGCGGGGCGTCGAGTTCAGACGCATCGGCCAGCCACAGCATCGGGTCGATCGGAGATCCGCCGTCGAGTCGGCCCCCGGGCCAGACCTCGAAATGCAGGTGCGGTCCGGTCGAACCTCCGGCGTTGCCGACCAGGCCGATCAGATCCCCGGCGCGCACCTCGTCACCGACGGAGACGAGAACACCGTCCGGGAACATGTGCCCGTAGACCGTCGAGATGGTCGACCCGTCCGCGGTGGCCGAGTCGACGATGATCCAGTTGTCGAAACCGTTCTCATCGCTCGCGCCGGAATCTCCTGCTGCAACAACGATTCCGTCGATCGGTGCATAGAAGGGCGTACCGACCGGCGCCGCCAGGTCGATGCCGTTGTGCGAGGTACCCCAGCGCGGGCCGAAACCGGAGGTGAACGTGTAGGTGCCGGTGACCATCGGCTGCACCTTCTTGCCGGTGGCAGCACGCAGGCTGTTCGGTGACCGGGACGGTCCCTGCGTCGGCAGGCAGTTGTCCGGATCGGGATTGTCGCTGCCGCACATCACCAGCGCACCCATCAGGGCCACGACGCTGGCTGCCAGCGTAATTTTCGTCGTCGAAGAAGCCACGTTCTCACCCCCTTTGCATGAGTGCTTGTCGCTAGCCCGCCCAGGCCATGCACGTGAGTGACTTCGCATCCGGCCGCCCGAGGTCGGATGCCGCGTTAGTGGAAGGCTCCCGGTCCTGGCAGCGGCACCACCCGCTGACCAGGACCGACCGGCGTCAGCCGATCGCCTTGGCGAAAACCTTCACCATCGTGTCGATCGCGTTGTCCCTCCCATCCGGGGACCAGCTCGGATACGCAATGTGCGAATTCGAGGCGTAGAAACTCGCCGCGGTGAATCCTTCGGCCACCAGCTGCCCCAGCTCGGCCGCACTGTCACTGCTCGCCAGCGTCATCACCGACTGGCCCAGGCCGGCCAGATCACTGTCCTGTGCCTGCACCGACATCAGCGAGCCGATCGGATCGCCCGGATCGTGCAGTTGATCGGGACTCATCTTCTGGCCCGGGGTGAGCACGCCGAGAGCCACCTGCGCCAGATCCACCGCCACCGGCATCAGCCGAGACAGCTCGAGCACGTTCCCGCTTTCGGCCACCGACCAGGCGATTTCCTGAATCTCACCGACATTGCGGGCCAAGCGGATCACATCGACGTTGCCGAGCAGATCAAGCACCAGCGCGGCGATTGCGGCCGTGCCGGACGGGTCCGGAACCATCGCCACCAGCCGTGAGAGTGTCTTGAAATCCACCCCGGCAGCCATTTTCACCAGCGGAGAGAGCTGATTGTTCAGATCCCCCGCGACCGCGTGCGCCCCGTGCACATCGCCGGTGGCAATCTTGATCGGAAGCTGCTGCAACCCGGCCGCCACCGCCGGATAGTCGACCGAGGTCACGCCGGAGACGACGCCCAGCAGTTGATTGATGATCGTCGTCGGCTTGGCCACCGAAAGCACCTGCGTTGCCGTCCGCAACTCCACCGGACCCGAGGCCGCCAACGGCGACAGACCCGCGACCAGCGCATCTGCCGACCCTGCCAGCGTCGACACATCGACCGACTCCCCCGAGGCCCGTGACTTGAGCAAGGCCGTGCTCACCCCGGTCACCGCTTCGGCGGCCGACAACACTGCCGGGACATCGACCTGCTCGAGCAGGTTGAGCACGCCCGCCGTGGTCGCCTCCGGCGATCCCTCGGGAGCCGAGGTGAACGTCTCACGCGCGCCCGGATTGCTGTCGATCCACTGTCGCGCCTGGTCGACCGGCGTCAAAGTCTCCGACACCAGCCGCGCCTGCTGCGTCATGCGGGCGATGTTCGCCGCTGAGGTGGTCGACGTCGGACCAGCGGCATCGAGCGAAGACACCGACTCGGCCAGTTGCGAGGCTGCCCCGAACACCGCCGACAGATCCGCGTTGCGCCAGGTCCCCGGCGAGGACAGCTCATCGACCAGGGAGGATTGCGCCACTGTCGACGTGCCGGTGATCGTCGGAGTCTGGGGTGATGCAGTCGAGGCGAGTTCGGCAGAGACATCGACCGCTCCCGGCGGATTGGCGATGATCCGGCCCAGAGACGCCAGGAACGGCGTCGACTGACCATCGGTGTTGCAGTACGCATCGTCCGGGTGGCAGATGTCGAACACCTTGCCCGCGAGCTTGCCGAACCCTTCCGGGGCCGGCCCAGCGATGCCCTGACCGCTCAGGGGCGGGCCGATCAACGTTGCGCCCTCGGTGCCCCGCTTCGGATTAGCAAGCAGAATTACCGCCTTGACCTGCTGCGGAGTGACGGGACCGAGACCGTGGCCGATGTTGACGGCCAGATCGTTGCCGATCTGCGCGCCCTGGCTGTACCCGGCGATGAGATACTTCGACGACGGGCACCGCTCCATCAACTCCGCTGCCGCTTTGTCGCCCCGCGACTTCGATTCGGCATAGGACGTGCCGTTGAAGAACGCCTCACCCGGATACGGCACGTACACCACGTCGAGGTTCTTGCCGAACCGTTGCTCGAGTGCGTCACCGACCGCCGCGAGCATGCCCGTCGGCACGGTCGGATCAGCATGAGCGGACGTTTCCGTCGTGCCGGGAATCATCAGCGCGATCGTGCGCGCACACCCGTTCGTTTCCGCTGCATGAGCAACTGTCGGTGTGCTTACCGCGGCCGCGGTGGTTACTGCTGCCGCTGCCAGAGCGAGACTTGCTTTCCTCATGACCCGACCTCTTCGATGGAGCGGATCATCACTCGGCCGTCCTCGGCCGTGGTCGTTGTGATGCGCTGTTTGAACTCGTTGCGCCGATCCGGGCGGACCTCGGTGATCTGCGCGCTGTAGGTGTTCGGCCCGATGGCCGTGACCTCGAGGCAGTGCGTGGTCCCCAGCGGCACGGTGTCGATGCCCTGCTGGATCATTGCCGCGTCGGGCAACGGCGCATCAGGGGCCATCAACTCCCGCACCGACTCACCCGAACGCAGCAGGTAATAGCGGTGTTCGAGCGCCGCGATCACCCCTTCGCCGGAGAGTTGGTCACCCTCGCCAGGTGAGCACGGATCATCTGCCGCTGCCGCGGTCGGCGCACCGGTTGCGGTGTCCGGGACCAGGCCACCGAAGTCCGTGTCGTCGTCACCGCCGCCGACGAGAGCGGTGATGCCCCAGCCGGCCAGTCCCACGACGGCCACGACCGCGAAGCCGAGACCGGCGTAGGTCAGTCCCTTCCCGACAGGGCGGCGCGTGGTCACCTGCGTGGTCGGGTGAGTGGCGCGGCGACCGGCATCGGCCGCCGCGACCACTCGAGACGCCGACTCACGGGCGGATGCGGTTCTCCCGGAGGAAAAGCGCTCTTCGGCCGCCGGTACCGACACCGGCACCGACTCCCGAACTATGCGGGTGCGAGGTGCGGTCGCATCGAGCACCCGAGGTGAGCCCGTTCGGTCGTTCCGCTTCATCGGTTCGTCTCCCTCTTCGACTGGACTCAGGCGTCGACTGCCGGAGCGGGCGCGCCGAGACCCAGGCCGACCGCCTCGCTGACCAGGCGCGATGCCAGTCCCGGCGTCGCGTCGGTGAAGAACGAGTCGAGTGCCTGGTCGACCTGCTCGATGACCTGCTCGCCACCGGGCTGTGTCTGAACGAAGTCGCGGACCTGCTCATCGATCGCAGGTGCGGTCTCGGTGGCGAAGGTCTGCACAGCGTCGACCGCAGCCGCACCGATGGGATCCTCCGACCACTGCGCGAGCGTGGTGTCGACCTGTTCGGTGACCTGTTCGGCCTCGGTGTCGGGCACCTCGGTTTCGATCGGCGTGGCATCCTCGCCCGCGCCGTAAGCTGTGCCGACCCCGTACCCGGCCAGGCCACCACCGACTGCGCCGACCGTGCCGCCGACCGCGCATCCGGCTGCAAAGCCACCCACTGCACCAGCGGCCGTGGCGGCAACACCGGAGGTGATTGGGGCCACGCCCGGAATCGGGATGGGCACCATCGTGCCGGCAGCAGCTCCAGCGATACCCGCAGCCGTGGACGCGACCAAAGCCGTCGGGATACCGACGGCGGTGCAGCCGGTGACGAACCCGGCACCAGCGCCGACTGCCGTGCCCGCGACCTGAGCAGACGCGATCTTCTCGGCCTCTTCGGTCTCCATACCGGTCGATCGGTGGTAGTCGGTGACCATCGCCTCGACCACTGCGGTCGTGCGGTTGGTCTTGTCGGCATCGACGTCCGAGACCCAGTTCGGCTGGTCGAAGATCACCCGGCCGAAACGCATCTTGTTGACCGGAGCCTCGATCGGCAGGGTCGGGCCTTCCACCACGACCGGCGCCTGCGGAGCAGGAACGCTGTAGCCGGAGTAGCCGGAGTTGTCGCCGCCCGAATAGCCGTTGTACTGCGCCATCGACACACCGCCGCCGGTCTGCGGGTTGTAGGCGCGGGTGCCGCGGTTGTACTCGGCCGGAGGCGCTACCCAGAAGTTCTCGGCGGGCTGCGGATCAGGAGTCGAGGGTGCAGGAGCAGAAGTTGAGGGGGGCGTGGAGGTGATGCCCGCCTGGCCACCACCGGACTGTGGCGGGGAGGTGATCCCTGCCTGCCCACCGCCGGAGTCGCCGGTGGGCGCGGCTGCTGCCGTCGGCGCAAAGGCAATGAGCAACCCGGCTGCCGCCGGTGCCAGAGTCGCGGTGCTGAGCACCGCACTGGTCGTTCGGCGGCGCCGGTGTCTGCCGGTACCGGAAACCAGCTGATCTTCGTTGGATACGGACATGTACATCGCCTTTCCTGCGAATGAATCGAGTCCCGAATGCGTGAAGGACCTGAGCGAGAAAGAGATCCGTCAGGGCCGAGAAGATCGGGTGGTCACCACAGGGAGGTAGTCCGCTTGTGCACGTGTCGGCAGCGCCGACTAGGTGCGGGAACGCTGCCGCTGGCGCGCACAGTCGAGTAACGCCAGAACAGCAGCGCCCGACAAGGAAGTGGGCTCTCGTCCGCAGTGACCTGGTGCCCGAGCTTGCGTAGTCAGCCCGGACGGGTTGGTACGTAGGTGGTTCAACCCCGGATACGTGACACCGACGCCAATCACTGACACGTGTCCGGGGTTTTCCCTTTGCTGGTGGCCTCACCGTGGCTCGCGCTGGTTGCCGGGCCAGACGCTTCCCTCGGCTCAGCCGATCGTTACCTCCTTCGCCACAAAACCCTTCATTGAAACTCTATTCCGGAACATTACAGCAAATTCTATTCCAGTGGAAGATGACGCAAGCCATTCCTGTAGGGCAGTGTTATGGCTCGTGGAAAGGTTTCGGGCATGACGAGACGGCCTCTTCGGGGATTCGACCGGGAGAGGCTGATCGATCTGCGGACGGAGAAGGGTTACACCCGTGGTGACCTGGCGAGGTTCGCCGAAGTGAGCGTGGCGGCCGTGCGTGCCTGGGAATCCGGGCAGGCGACCCCGCAGGTGGACCGTCTGGCCCGTGTCGCTGCCGCCCTCGACGTTCCGATGTCCGAGCTGGTGCGGATATCCCCGCACGACCGGTATCTGGGCGATCTGCGCGTCCAGGCCGGCCTGACCCAGCCCCAGCTGGCGCTGCAAGCAGGCATTTCCACGGCCTCGCTCAGCAGCCTCGAGCTGGGGGAAACCTCTCTGCGAGAGCCGGTAGCCGAACGGCTGGCCCGAGCCCTGGGGGTGGATACGGCCGAGGTCCGCGCCGCCTACGAACGGGCTCGAACCCGACCGCCGGGCGCACCCGTCTGACGCGCGCGACACGCTGTGTGTCGACGCACGACAAGTACGGATAACCACGTCTGAGCTCCCCCCGCGGAGATAGCAGCCCGCCTCACGCGGACATGCGGAAGCGGCCGAAACCGGCTGTGCTACATCCGGGGCCGAGTGGACAGGCCCCGGGAAATCCCCACGGGCGGGGACGCGGAAGACAAACTACCAGATCACAGCTGATAGTCCGGGACCAACCTACCCGCCTCGCACCCCCCGATCGGATCCCTGCAAATCCTCTGTGGCCGCATCGGATTCATCCGGAATCGTTGAAACCTGAACGAGCACGAGACGGTCGCTGAGAGGGCCGGGATACGGGCTGATCGACAATTTCGCTGCCCGCCAGCCTGATTCCGAACGCAGACGAGCATCGACGCACCGAGGTGCGGTATCCCCCGAACGGAACGTTGCCAGTGCATCGGCCAGCACATGCCGGTCGTCGGGATGCACGATCTCGTTTCCGCCCTTGACGTTTCGCCAGGACACCCACGGTGGAGCATCCGGCAGCCACATCGTCAGAACGGCGAGGTCGGCGACGAAGACGCCGGTGTAGACCCCCGCTGACCGCAGCATCTCCTGCATTCCCAGCTCGCTCAACGTCGGCAACTCCGGTGACGTCGTATCGGAGACGTCGTGCCACAGCAGCCGCAATCCCACGTTGCCCGGATCAGTGCGACCCTTGCCCCAGCAGTACCAGCGCATCACCCGACCGTCGGCGTGCAGCACCGACATGGGGGCCTCCCATCGGCGACCGTGCACCGGATCGATGCCCAACTCGAACAACGACGCCGAATCGTCGAACTTCACTGCCTTAGCGATGTACTCCGCAGGAGTTCGCTCCGGCACGTGATCCGCGGGCAGCACCCCGGACATCATCGATGCTTCGACCGTCTGGCCGATCACCATCCGCTCGAGACTCCACGCAATCCCAGCGGCGATCCGAGGCGGGGCAGGAACCCGGCAGGGCTCACCCACCCACACCTGGACGCCGTGCGCCTCCGCGCTCGGGCCGAGAACGGGCAGCGCCTCGATGTGGAACGCCTTCTGCGCCCCCTTACGCGAGCGCAGATCGAGCGTCACCGGCCGTCGAGTGCGGATCACCTCGTCGATGATCGGCGTGACCGGAAGGTCCGGGGCCGGCTGAACATGCCGGGTCACCGACGCCCAATCCTTGACTACGCCGCCGCAGCTGACAACGGACATCTCGCCGTCGACCAACGTTTCGACCAGATGCCACTCGTTGAGAATCACCATTAACTTATAACCTCCCCCGAACCGTGGGCACAGTATGGCTGCCCAGGGGGAACTTACCTGTCGGCCGCCTCGTCACCGACGCGAGAGCTTGACCTTCAACCCCCGCGGCTTGAGAGTGATCGCCTCGTGCACGTCGAGTTCGTAGCCCGGTTCCGGAGCGAAGTCGTACCGCCGGATCAGCGATGCGAGCGTGAGCACCGCTTCGTGCAACGCGAACTGCCGACCGATACACGCCCGGATGCCGGTCCCCCACGGTTTGAAGATGTGCGCCGGACGCTTCCGTACGGCCTCGGGCGCGAACCGATCCGGGTCGAACCGCTCGGGATCGTCGCCCCACAGGGGGTCGCGGTGCAGCTGCGGCAGCAGCACGAACACCCACGAACCCTTCGGCAGCGTCCGTCCGCCGAGGGTGGTCTCACCACGCACCTTGCGGAAATAACCCGGGGCGGCCGGCCACAACCGCAGCGTCTCGTCCACCACCCGCCGCACATACCGCAGCTTGGCGACCTGCTCGTACCCGATCCGACCGTCGGCACCGACGACCTCGGCGATCTCCGCCCGCGCCTTCGCCACCACCTCGGGATGTCGGCTCAGGAAATGGACCGCGAACCCCAGGGTAGCCGCGGTGGTCTCGTTGCCCGCGACCAGGAAGGTCAGCACCTGGTTACGGATCGATTCACGGTCGAGCTGCTCGCCGGTGTCGGGATCGACGGTGTGCATCATCAAGTCCAGCAGATCGCCGTGCTGCTCACCGGAGCGCATCCGCTCCTCGACGATGCGATCGACCGTCTGCTGCATCAGCGCGATGTCGCGTTCGTGCTGCTCACGGGCATTGCGGCCGAACAGAGCACGCAGGATCGGGATGTCGTTCGACGAGCGGTTGATGTACTCGAGTGCCCTGCTCATCGCCGCGATGAACGGATCAGGTTCGGTGCGGCCGAACGAGTCGAAGTCGTAGCTGAAACCGCAACGTCCGATGACGTCGAAGGTCAGCGACGTCATGCTCTTCGGCACGTCCACATACTCGCCGTCGGTCGCGGCGGTGTCCCAGCTGTCGACCAGCCGGTCGACGACCGTGAGCATCGAGTCGTGATAGCCGCGCATCGCGGCCTGGCTGAAGCCCGGGCCGAGAATGTTGTGGGCTTTGCTCCAGTTCGGTTCGGAGTTGAACGCGGTGAACAGCCCGTCGCCGGCGATGACACGAAGCTTGCGCAGCGGCTTGCCGAGGAACTTCGCCCACTTCTCCTCATCGTTGACCTCGCGCACCAGATCGGCGCCGGAGACCACGATCAGCCGGTGCTGGAGGATCTTGCGCTCGAAGATCCCACCGAGTTCCTGCGCCATCTGCATCTCACGCTGAACCGGTTTGGCCACATCGATGCTGAGCAGATCACCCAACAGAGGCAGTCTCCATCGAGGTTGCGGGATCGGCTGGGAATCGGTGGTGGTCGCAGGGCTGCTCGTCGAAAGCTGCGGTGACGCCATTCGTGAGAGTGTGCCCCACCGCCCGTGAGACACACACCGCCGCCTCCCACCCGCTCCGAGGCTCCGACTGTCGTCCCACTAGTCGACACGCGCCACGCCGATGTACGGGGGTAACTGACATCCGCCCTCTCAGCCGCTAATCTGAGTCAGATTCAACGGCCGATCTTGAAGAACGGGGGTTTACGCATGGCACAGCCGCATAAAGGCGACCGCGCTGCGATGACTCTACGTATCCCAGCTGAGCTGCACGAACAGCTCCGCAACGATGCCAAGGACGCCAAGGTCGCGCTGTCCCAGTACGTCGCCGACCTGCTCGCCCTGCAAGCCGGTCGACCGGACCTTGCCCGCGAGATCAAGGCGGTGACCGTGTAAACGCCACCAGAGAGGGCCGCTAGCCGCCAACTAGCCCGCCCTCAGATGCAGAAAACCCCCCGCCTGCCAAGCGAGGGGTCTTCCAAACCGAATATGTGACCGAGCCAGTCGCCAAACTTCTCGGGCACTCGAACTTTCTCACCAGAAAGTCTTCGTTATGCATATTAGCGAGCGCAGCTCGTTTGGTTCAACTTCCGTCTTAAATCACACTTCCGCGTGTCGCCCTCAACGGAGCGCACACACCGCCCGCGACAACCGTCGAGGCCCTGGCCGCGCTGCTCCCAAGACCCGCCGTGGTCGACGTCGCGGTAGCTATAACCTGCGCGTTTCCGATGGCGCCTACTCCCCCATCCCCGTCTGGGACTCCCGCATGGGCTGGATGCGCCAGATCATCACCTTCGCCCGCAGCGAGACCGGCATCAAGGTCTGCCACGAGCACCGCATCGCCCCGGACAAGTTCATTGCCGCCGCCAACGCTCACGCCGCTTACGCCGACGAAGCTACCGGCCGCAGCCTCACCGCCGCCCGCGACACTCTCGCCGAGTACGCCGGCATCAGCACCGACGTGCTCGACCGTGCCCGTCAGATCCTTCGCCGCATCGGAGCCGCCGTCGAGCTCGTCCGCGGCCGCTACCTCACCATCGCCGAACGCATCGAAGCCAGCCTCACCCACGGCGGAAAGCAACTCCGCGCAGCTTCCGTGTGGGCTCTGAGCAGCAAGTTCACCGGAGATGCTTCCGTTTATCCACAGTTTCCGAATCATGCGGATCTACCGGAGAACCCCTTGGGTTCTACAGGTATCTCTCGTTCTCAAGTAGTCACCAACGCGCGCGCTCCGCGCCGCGCCAGGGCCTTGACGAAGACCGCCCACAGCCCGCGACCCCTGCACGCTCAGATCGCCGCTGCGCGCCTGGCTGACAGGCTGGCATCTGCCATGCCCGACTACCGAGGCGTCGACCGCCACGGCCACTACGTACCCGATACCGATCACCAGCACATCGGAAGCATCACCGACGCACTGCTCGACGCGGAGATCGACACCACCCGCTGGACCGGCGACGCCATCGCCGACCAGATCACCGAGTTCCGCCGCGACCGCACCCTGCCGCATCTAGCGTCCCCGGCGGCCTTCCTGCGCTGGCAGCTCCGCGCCCTCGCCGACGTATGGGCCGGACCCACCCCCACCGAACGCCGCGCTCAGATCCAGGCCGAACGCGCCGCAGCCCGTGAAATCGAACTCGCCGAACGCGCCGCGAACCCTCCCGCCAGCGAAGCCACCCGCGCCGCTGCACGCGCCGAGATCCGTCGCGTCCTCGCAAACCGCCGTGCTCGATAACAAGCACCATCCGAGCATCAAGGCCGCTGCTTTGCGGCAGTTGCCAAAGTTACGATGAGAACCATGACCGGGAAGAAGCGCATGGCCTTCGACATCAGCGAAGCCGACGCCGACCGGATTCGCGCCGCCTACGTCGGCACCCGCGCCATCCTGCCCCCGGCCACCCTCAGCGAG
Source organism: uncultured Demequina sp. (assembly GCA_937925595.1). Next base: position 22,905 of record CALALQ010000068.1, read on the forward strand.
TTCATCACCGACCTGCTGGTCGAGGCCACCGAACGTCTCGAAGCCGAACACAACGACGGCCGGCCCTGGCGCACCCCCAGCCGCAGCGAACTCAAATCCCTCTCCCAGACCGGCGTCGGACGCAACGCCCCCGGCCGCCCAGGAGAACAGGACCAGCAATGACCGAGGCGTCACGCACACCGCGCCCCAAACTCGGGTTCCACACCGACCAGGCCGAACGCATCCGCGCTGCCTACCTCGGCACCCGCGCAGTCCTCCCGCCGAGCACCTTCAGCGAATTCCTCGAGACCGCCGTCCTCGAGACAATCGAACGACTCGAAGCCGAACACAACAACGGCCACAGCTGGGACGCCCCGGCCACCGGGGAAGTCAAGTCCACCGCCCAGACCGGCGTCGGCCGCTGGAATCGCACCTGACCGGTTCTCAGTCGCACATCCTCATGCGTTGAGGACACGATGAGAACCACCCCTTCTCACTCCCCAGTGGGATTCTCACGCCTCATATAACCCATTATTACTATGGAATCCCTGCCATGAGGCAGCAGTACAGAGCACCCTCGAGCACCAATGCGAGTGTGCGCGAGAATCCGCGACGATAACGCTCCCACCAGCACAAACAACGCCCATCCGGTAGCCAGCCGAATGACAGTTGCCGTCGTCGTTCTCGTCGTAGCGGTCGCCGTTCTCACCGTCGAGCCGATGGCGGGGCGCACCACGACGCACCAAGATCAGTCGGTGCCGCGTGACACAGTGCCGACCACCGACTGACCGAGCCCGAGAAAAGGACCGCCACCGACGTGAATGAGCCCCACCTCTACGCCCGAACCACCTACCTCGGCTTCGACGGCCCACCCGAACCCGTCCGCAACCTCGCCGGAGGTCTCACGGGTCTGTGGTGGCTACTGATCATCGCGGCGCTCATCTGCTTCGGAGCATGCGAGTACATGCGGAGAAAAAGCGTGAGCAGGAGGGAACGGCAAGAGAAGAACAGGCTCGGAGCGGCCTTCTTCCTTTACTGCGGCCTCATGGGATTCGTCGTCGGCGTCTTCGGCCTGATCGCCGCGAACTGACCCTTCCTGAACTACCCGTATTGGCAGCTGTCGCGGGTCGATCCACTGGGACGGGGCGGGGTAGCCGTAGCATTTGCCGAAAATCGGGCGGATATGGCGTAGTGCCCGGTCGGTGATCCGCTCGGCCTGTTGGGTCGAAACGATCGTCTGTCTCGCCACCGGCTCCTGGCGGGCGCGGCGTATCCGCCCAGCTCGCCGACGATCCGATTCGGGCCAGAACTCGTGTGGGACGTAAGGGCCCGCAACCCAAGGTTGTCAGGAAGTGCAAAGTAGCGGGATCCTGACGACAGGCTGGTGAATTCTCAGGCTCGTGGTGCAGCACTGCTGACGATGCGGTGGATGGTGGAGCGGCCGACGCTGTATTCCTCGGCCAGGTCCGCCAGGCTCGCGTCGTCGGCGGGGTCGTGGTAGCGGCGGTGGATTGTTTTCCGTGCCGTGAGAGGAAGTTTCGGCTGCTTGCCCTTGAGCCTGCCTTTCGCGCGGGCCTTGGCCATGCCCTCGCGGGTGCGTAGGTGGTTGAGGTTGGCCTCGAATTCGGCGACCATGGCCAAGGTTTGCAGGAAGAGCTTGCCGAACGGGTCGTTCCAGTCGTAGATCGAGCTCCCGAGTCCGAACAGCACCTCGCGCTCGCGCAGTTCGGTCAGGGTCTGGCCTGCTTCGGCCATGTTGCGTGCGAATCGGTCGAACTTCGGCGTGGTCAGCACTACCTGTCGCCCGTCGATGGCCGCCGCGGCGGAGGTGACGGCGGCGAGTGCGTTGTCGAGCCCGGCCCGGTTCTTGCGGGTGGTCCCGGAGAACCCTTTGTCGATGAAGATCCGCTCACGCGGCACTCCGAGCGCCAATAGCTGCTCGGTTTGGATCTCGACGTCTTGTTCGTCGGTGGAGCAGCGGCAGTATCCGACGCGGAACGGCTCACCCATGCCGAAAGTGTTCCAGATAGCGGGGGTTGACCGGCACAGTCAGCGGAACACCTCTACGGAACACCGGTGAGCTGGGCCGACGTTGGCTCTGCGTGGTGTTCCGGTGGCCGATCCGGTTACGGAACAGGTCAGGGGGTGTTATCGGTGTGTGGGGGTGTGTTGTGGGTGAGGAAGTGGTTGACGTCGACGGTGAGGAACAGGGCGGTGGCGGTGGTGATCACGTGGGCGTGGTCGTTTTCGATGGTGGCTTGCAGGTGGAGTTTGCGGCCGTCGCGGGCGTGGATGTGGGCGCGGAGGGTGTAAGGGGTGTCGAGCAGGATCGGGGCGAGGTAGTCGATGGCAAGGTGGCGGGTGACCGCGGGTTCCCCGACGGTGTAGAGCAAGAGTCCGAACAGTTCGTCGAGGACGGTGGCGACCGCGCCGCCGTGGGCGATCGCGGGGGCGCCGACGTGGCGAGAGTCGAAGCGGTGGTGGGCGTGGACGCCGTGTGCGTCGCGGCGGGCGCGTAGCTGGTGGCCGTGGGGGTTGGCCGGTCCGCAGCCGAGGCAGTGGTCGTGGTGGGGTGGCAGGTCGGCGGAGTCGGGTGCGAGCACAGGGAAGGCGGGAATCCAGTCCGGGACCTGTCGGGGCTCGGGTGTATAGGTGCTGGGTGTGTTCTCGGTCATGGGCGCTTTCTGTGGGGTGTGTCTACCGTGCGGTGGTGAAGAGGATGTCGCAGTGGGCTTTGCGGGCGAGCTCGATCGGTGGGGCAGTCAGCAGCCGGGCCAGCAGCGGTGGCCGGTGGGGATCGGCGGTGACAATGAGGTCGGCGCCGGTGGCGGCGGCCAGGTGCAGCAGCGCGTGCGGGGCGGGTTCGGACAGGATGTGGGTTTCGATGTCGGTGGCGCCGTGGGCGAGGGCGTGCTGGTGGGCGGTCCGCAGGATGGCCTCGGTGGGAGTGGTGCCGCGTAGCTGGTAGGCGTCGGGTCCGAGCCGGTCGAGGTCCGCCCCGAGCTCACGTGCGTCGATGTGGTGGCGGGCGCAGATGATCAGGAGCCGGGCGTGGGTGGCGTGGGCGAGTTCGGCGGCGTGGTCGACCACACGGTAGGAGCGGTCGGATCCGTCGGTGTCGACGATGATCGTGCGATAGGCCGTCATGACGGGCGTCTTTCACGAGAAGGGAGCGTGTTTTGCGGGGGAAATGGTCGAGATGTATCGGCGGCGTGGTGCGCGGCCGGGGGCCAGTACTGCCAGCACGATCGCCCCGACGGTGGTGAGGGCGGCCAGGGCGAGCGCGGCCTGGCCGCTGCCGTGCACGAACGCGGCCTTGGCGAACTCGGCCAGCGGTGCGGCCACCGGTCCGGCCTGGTCGGCGACCTGCAGCGCCGCGGCCAGGGAATCGGCGACCGGGCCGCGGGCGGGCTCGGGCAACTGGGGCAGGGCGGGCTGGATGCGGTGGGTGTAGCCGGCGGCCAGCACGCTGCCGGCCACGGCGATCCCGATCGCGGCGCCGATCTCGCGGGCGGCGTCGTTGACCGCGGCGGCGACCCCGTGTTTGGCCTCGGGGGTGTCGGCGACGATGGCATAGGTCGCCGGCGCGGTGCACAATCCCAGGCCCGCGCTCATGATCAGCAGCGGCCACAGCAGGTCGAGGTAGTGCGCGGCGAGTGTCAGCCGGCTCACCAGCACCAGCCCGGCGGCGATGGTGAGCAGGCCGGCCACGGTCATCACCCGTAACCCGACCAGGCTCGACAGCCACGGCGCGATCACCGAGATCACGACCAGCGGCACCACCATCGGCGCCAACGCCAGCGCCGAGGCCAGCGGCCCGTAACCGAAGACCAGCTGCAGGTACTGCACAAGCAGCAGGAATACCCCGAAGGTGACCAGGAACTGGATGGTCACCGACAGCGACCCGGCACCGAAACCACGGCGGGCGAACAACCGCACATCCAGCAGCGGCGCCGCCGAGCGCAGCTCGACGACCACGAAGGCCGCCGTCGCGGCCACGCCGACCCCGGCGGCGGCGGCGACGAGCGGGTCGGCCCAGCCGCGCGCGGGGAACTCGATCACGGCGAACACGATCGCCGCGACAGCGACCGCCACCGCCACCGCGCCCACCCAGTCCACCTGCGGATGCTCGCGCTGGCGGGACTCGGCGATGGTGCACGCCAACCCCGCCAGCACCGCCCCGGCCACGGTCAACCCTACGAACACCGATAGCCACGACCATCGTTCGAGCAGCACCCCGGCACCGAGAATCCCCAGTATCGCCCCGGATCCGGCGACCCCGGCCCATATCCCCACCGCCCGGCCGCGATGAGCGGGGGCGAACCCTGCAGTGAGGATCGACAGCGTCGAGGGCATCACCAGCGCGGCGCCTGCCCCGGCCAGCGCGCGCGTCGCGATCAACCAGGCCGGGTCGGACAGCAGCAGCGGCAGCGCCGAGGCGGCGGCGAACACCACCAACCCCACCACCAGCACCACGCGGCGCCCGTAACGGTCACCGACGGCGCCGGCGGGCAGCACCAGACACGCCAGCACCAGCGTGTAGCCGTCGACGATCCAGGTCAGCTGGGCTTGGGTGGCCCCGGTCGCAAGCGCGATCTGCGGCAACGCCGAATACAACGCCGCCATCGCCGCGACCACCAGCGCCACCGCCAGGCACGACACCGCCAGCATCCACCACTGGGCCCTGGTCCAGCGGGCGATCTCGACAGTGTCCGTTCCGGGTGTGGCCACCGGCACCTCCCCGACTTTGAAGACCAACGGTATCTGTACGAGACCATTCGTATCATAGTGGTTGGGGGGTGGGATAGAGTTCACCCATATCAAGAGTTCAACGACACGAATTCGGAGGAAGGCGCGTCCATGACCGACCCAGGCCCGGCGGCGACCGACCCGCTCGCCGCGGACGACGAGCAGGCCGATCCGCGACTGGCGCGCTCACGCAACCGGTTGCTCGACGCGGCCACCCATCTGCTGTCCACCGGCGGTGTCGAGGCGGTCACCGTCGAGGCGGTCACCCGCGTGTCGAAGGTCGCCCGCGCCACCCTCTACCGGCACTTCGGCAGCACCACCCAGCTGCTCGCGGCGACTTTCGAACGACTACTTCCCCAGGTCGACACACCGACCGGCACCGGGCCCGTGCGTGAGCGGCTCCTGGCGCTGCTCGCCAGCCAGGCCGACCTCATCGAACAGGCTCCGGTGCAGATGACCACCCTGGCCTGGCTGGCGATGGGTTCCATCGGCGAGGACCACCCCGACCCGGCCGCGGTCACCTCGCTGCGCGCGCGCGTCATCGAGCAGTACCGCCACCCGTTCGACCAGATCCTCACCAGTCCCGAGGCCCGCGCGATGCTCGGCGAGCTCGACACCACCTTCGCCATCATCGAACTCCTCGGCCCGATCGTGTTCGCCCGTCTCACCGGATTACGCAGCATCGACCACGACGACTGCACCCGGCTCGTCGACAACTTCCTCACCGCCCACCGAACACCCACGCCAGCAGACACCGCTATCGACATCGCCACGCCGTAACCACGGGCCCCGGTTCCGCGCGGTCAGAACAAGGTGTCGCGCACCCGCAGCGGCCGGTACCCGGTCGGGCCCAGCTGGGCCAGCTCGGCGTCGATGTCGACCTCGATCGCGCCGAAGAAGTTGATGTTGGCACTGTGGGCCGGGCTGATGTGGGCCAGGACCTCGTCATCGATACGCTGCCCGGTCCGGCGCATCTGCTCGACAGCGAACCCGTAATACTCTGTGGTCCAGGCGATCACAGCGTTGGTCGTCAAGGTCAGGCACCAGGCCTGCTCGGTCTGGTCCTCGAGGTGGCGCGCCCGGATCATCCCCTCATGGGCATAGAGCAGGTCGCGGCGCAGCGCGTGCAGCGACTCGCCCTTGTTGAGCTGCCGCGAGATCTTGCGCCGGTAGTCCGGATCGGAGAGGTATCTCGCGGCGTAAATGGTGCGCCGCAGCGCCCCGTACTCCTTGAGCGCCGCGGCCAGGGTGTTCTGCCGCCCCGACGCCGACAGCTTGCCGACCAACAGCGACGCGGTGGCGTGCCCGAACTTCAGCGATCCGGCCAACCGCAGCAGATCGTCCCAGTGCTCGGCGATCAAACCCAGGTTGGCCTTGCGGGTCATCAGCGGGCCCGCGTGCGGGAACCGGGCCTCGGCCTCGGCGCGCGGGCCCGGCCGGTACAGGGTGATCCGCCCCAGATCCCGGATCCGTGGCGAGAGCTGCATCCCGAGCAGGTCGAACAACCCGAAGTTGACCAGGGTGACCCCGTGGGTGTCGGTGGCGTGCTCGGTGATCGGCAGATCGGTGGCGTTGCCCAGGATCTCATCGAGCACGTAGTGGGCTTCGCGTTTGGTCGCCACGATGACCTTGGTGCCGTAGGTGGCGTGGGTGTCGCTGACATGGGTGTAGGTCGACAGGCCCTCGCTGGCGAAATAGCGGCTCAACGGCCGCGCCGTGGTCGACTTACCGCGCGTCGGGAAACGCTGCCCGTCGCTCGACGACAGTGTTCCGGCGCCGAACACCGCGGTCAGCGGCAGCCGCTGGTGGTAGCCGACCAGTACCAGGTTGGCCGCGCGCAGGGTCTCCTCGCGCACATACCACTCGTCGGTCCAGGCCAGGATGTCGTAGGTGATTCCGCACGCCTCGGCCATCCGGGTCAACCCCAGGTTCGTCGAGTGCGCCAGCAGTACCGCGATCAGGTTGCGTTTGAGCTCCGGCGTCCGGGTGGCCTGACCGCCGGCGTGGGTGAAGCAGTCCAGGTAGCCGGTGCGTTTGTCCAGCTCGATCAGCAGCGACACGATCGGCGCGAACGGCAGCATTTCGGTCAGCTCGGCCTTGAGCGTGATCGCCTCGGCGGGAACATCTTCCGCGCTCAGCGGCGAGATCACCAGATCCCCGCCCTCGTCCAGCCGGACCGGGCCGTCCCCGCCGGCCAGCACCTCCTCCAGCTCACCGAGAGCGTCGTGCAGTTCGGCGACCACGGTGGCCAGCGCGACGCCAGGATCGGCGGATCGCCCGACCAGGCCGCAGAACTCAACGCGTTGCGGTTCCCACTGCCCGGTGGTGAGCAGGTAGGCGGCCGGGTCGGCGTAACGGCGCGAGCCCGGCACGAACACATCCCCGCTGCGCAACCCGTCACGCAATCCGAGCAGCACACACAACTCCCAGTAGTGCCGATACGCGGTCGCGCTGCCGGATTTGCGGGCCTCGTCGAGGTAGCCGCGCCACTTCATCGGCACGAACCCGGTCGGGGCGTCATCGAAGACCTTGCGCCGCCCGGTCGCGTTCAACTCGCGCAGCATGTTCACCGCGATCAGCAACTCGGTCGCGGCGGTACCGCCGCAGAAGCGCACCGCTTCGAGCACCGCGGGGGTGAACTGACGCAGGTAGTTGTAGGAGGAATCCAACGCCGCCAGATGCCCGTGATCACGCGGCAACCTGGGCTTGGCCTGGGCGATCGCCGCGCGCAGGCGCTCCCACCCGATCTTCTCGCCGCGGATCAGCGCACCGATCTCCTCATCCGGAACGCCGGGGTCGGTGACGATTTCCAACAGATCGTCCAGCAGCGCCTGACGGTCCTCTCCAGTCTTCCCTCGTTCGGCCAGCCGCTGCTGCATCTTCCGTTCGGCAGCACCGAATTTCACCGAGATCGCCTGATCGAACAACGCCACGACCTCATCGAGGACATCGGTGCCGGACTGGGCCAGCACCGTGAGCAGGATCGGATACCGGCGTTGCGGATCCCGACGTTGCAGCGCTTGCGGACTCAGGCGCCGGCCCATCGTGGCCAAAAACCGGCGCCGCTCGGCGGGCAGCACCGACATATCCAGCCGATCAGCGCCCAACCCGCGCAGGAAACCCAGCTTGTCGACCTCGGCGCGGACCGCGGCCGCCGAGGCCTCCACCGGCCCGGTCGACAGCCACCGCAACCGCGAGATCCCCAGCGAAGCGTCGGTGACAAGCAAGCCGTCCAACTCCGCGCACCGCGCCGCAGTGAACTCGTGAGCGAGCCGGTCATAGGTTTCGGTCTGGGCCTGGTGGCGGGCGTGGGCGACCCGCTCGACCACGGTGACCGGGCCTGGCCGGATCACCTTCGCCGAGATCAGATACTCACACGCCAGCCGGAACAGCAGAGTCGGGGAATCGTGCTCCATCGCCCGCGCGAGCAGGAACTCATCGAGCTCCTTGAACTCGAGCGCACCGACCGCACGCCATCCCAGGTACCGCGCGGCCAGGCGCACATGCTCGGTGCGGGTCTTGGCTCGCCTGCCGTAGGCACCGATCACCACCGGATCCAACCGCAACTGCTCGGCGACACGAGCCACCGCCACCGGCGGAGCCGTGACCAGCCGATCCGGCACGAATCCCAGCCACGGCAGCGTACACAACGCGATCGCCAAGCCCAGCCGCTCGGCTGGGCCCCGGCCCCGGCCCGGATCCACGAACGCCAGATCCGCAGGCGTCAGCGTGAAGTACCGGAACAGCTCCTCGCGGCTGATCTCCGGGAATCCCCGCAGTCGTTCCAACTCCTCGTCCGCGAACATCCGCGTCGCCACGACCCCAGCCTCCACCAGCACCGACCAACATCATCATCGGCAGTCAAGCACCAACCAGTCGACAGCGCATGCCGAACTCGAAACCCCGTGCCCACCAGTCGGATACGCCAAATCCGCCCGATTTCCGGCGGATGCTACGGCTACCCCGGGGCTTCGCCAACGACGCGACCCCAGCGACGAGCCATGCCAGTGGCAAGAGAGGCCAGAAGAAGCCGTACAGACCCACCTACATGGGTGTCGATTCAGCAGGCAACGCGATATCTGCGGGAGGTAAGATCCATCTCTTCGCCTGATGCGGAGTCCCCAGGAGCAAATGCTCGTGACGAATTATCACCCGTGGGCCTCGTCATTCGGCCGATGCTGTCGGAACCGAAGCCATGTCTGAGCGCGATCCGATTCCCGTCGGTGATGACGGAATCGACGTGCATGCGATCCTCGACGGCCGTCTCAGTCCCCCCACACACGGGTATGCGGTCGAGGTCGCGGGCCGGCCGGTGACCGTGTGGGTGGACTACCGGTTCGTCGACGACGACGGAACCTTCATCCCCGCACACAGAAACCGCATGGTGCGGTTCCATATCTTCGGCACCGCACTCCGGCCCCTCGAGGCCGTCCATGTGGTTCGGTCCACGGCACCGGTGAGTCTCGGACCGCTCTACCTCTATGCCCCCGATCGCGACCGTGCTGATCGGCGTTTCGAGGTGGCAGTGTTCTTCTCGGCCGAAGACACGCAGGTCGACGCTCCACCGGACTTCGACTGGCAGAAGCGGGCCAGCCGCCACGCGGGCAGTTACATCGTGTACCGGAGCACGGTCGAGTCGGACCGTCTCGTCGAGGAGTACCGCTCGCTCAACAACCGGTTCTATCAGCCGCACATGGATCACCGCGGCACCTACTGGGATCTTCGCCTCCAGCCGCCACCGGAGGATTCCGGGCTCGGGGCCTCGTTCGCCGCCGCCCAGGCCGCGTTGTCCAGGAAAGGGGTGATCCGCGATGATCTCCGCCCACTTGCGCTCGAATGGGTCCGCGAGACCACCGTCGCGTTCACCTTCCTCCGGACCCGGTTCCGTCGCTGCTACCGTCTCGAGATGCAGTTCCCCACCGACGAGCAGATGCGCGTCGGCCGGTTCTTTCTTCCCGGCGACATGATGGATATTCGGGAGCCGGACCAGTTCGCTGCCGGGCTGGTGTCAATGCTGTTCGAACGTGCTGCCGCATCACCGGCCCTGGGCGGGAGCGAGTGCGTCTGCCCCCTCTGACCGCCATCGGAGCGTATTTACGGGTGGCTCACCATGGAGCATTCTGAGGCGTGCAGCATCCAGTCAGTCGCGGGCCGAGCCGGCTACCTTCTTGACGCAAAGCACCCGCATCACGGTCATCAACAGATCATGAAACAGTATCCACTCGAAGCGACGGTCCTGCCGACATCGCGAGACGACGACCCGAACGATAAGAACCATCACGCGCCCCGACCGGCTCCCCCGAGAACCGGCCGGGGCGCAGTCGTCTCATCTCACCTTGCCGACTCGATCCGGTCGTGACCTGCGACTCTCATCTGAGAAACCCCTTCTCATATCATGGTTCTCATTGTTACTATGGGAACTATGATGTGGACGAAGCGACACAAGAACAAGAACGCCTCAGTGCCCGAGAACGTGACAGCCGTCAGCGGATCCATGTGGTTCGCAGGCGTGACCATCACCGTAGGAATCGGGGCCGCCGCGTTCATTCTCAGCTTCCTCGCACTGCGAGACCTGTGCATCCAGGCCGGCCAGCCGAGAGAGATCGCCTTCCTGTTCCCCGTCATCGTCGACGGAACGATCCTGCAAGCAACGATGGGGGTCGTCTCCCGACGTCACGACCACCGGGCGCGACGATTCTTCTGGAAGATTCTCATCGGAGCCGCCACCGTCTCGATCGCAGGAAACGCGATCCACGCCGTTCTCACCACGACCCCCGGCTTCAACTCCGTTCTCGCCGCCGTAATCGCCACACTCCCGCCGATCTCACTGCTCGCCTCCACCCACGCGCTGACCGTTCTCGGCCGTCGCACCGCCGCACCCACCGAGAACCCCGCCGAGACTCACATCGAATCCGCGCCCGCGACACAGCCGCGCCGTGAGACCGCAAACGAGAACGCGACCGCACCCAAGACTCACGTCACGACCATCACCGAGAACCGTGCCGCCGCCGAGACCGCGAGCGAGACTCCGGTCGCGCGGTCGACTCGCACCGCGACCGCTGACGCTCTCGCCCGACAGCTCGAGGTGCCACTGCCCCACCTGCCCGGCACCCACCTCGACACCAACCCCATCCCGACCTTCCATTCCCACGAGGAGCGTCGCGAATGGGCACTCGCCCGGCGCCAGGCCGGAGTGGAGGTGCCCGTCATCGCCCAAGAAGTCGACCGCTCCGTCGCCACCGTTTACCGCTGGCTCTCCGAGGCCGACACGTCCGTCACCGTCTGAGCATCACAACGACATCGGAAAGGCAACTTTTCAGCGTCAAATCTGAATCAACAAAAAATCAGACCGACATCAAAAAACGTCCACGTCTGATGCCTGTCATTCTCACCTCGGCGCATCGAACTCGGGAATCGTCCCCCGGTTCGGTGCGCCGAGTCGCGTTTTCGGCGTTGACCAGGGGCGATCGCCCCCGGACCCCCTTCGGGTCGTGTCGGGTGTCGACGAGCAGTGTGTTCGAGGGTCGGTGTGGCAGTCGGATCTTTGCCTCGTTGGTCTCGGGCCGGCAAACGTATGCTCCCGCGGCCGGTGGACGGTGCCCCCTCACCCTGGCTAGGAGTGTGCCCCGGCTCGTCTGCCGTGAGGTGCCGGCTCTACTGATCCCCGGGGGCTCCGCCCCGGACCCTGTCCCTC
>CALALQ010000069.1 GCA_937925595.1 uncultured Demequina sp.
TAACCGCCATAATCGGTGATCGCACCGGGACCGAGCTGGTCTTCGACAGCCCTCGTCTACCTGGTCAGCCGTACGCGAAAGGGTATGTCAAGAAGGCGATCACTCGGGCGGTGGCGGTCGCCAACCAGGGTCGCCGCGCTGCTGACCGTATTCCGGTGCACAGCTCACACGCGCTGCGCCACAGCTTCGCGGCGATCGCGCTGTCAGAGGCTGGCGGCAACCTGCTGTCTGTCTCTCGTGCCCTCGGGCATGCCCGCCCGAGTATCACGTTGAATACCTACGGCCACCTGGCGCCTTCCGGGCTTCAGCAGCTGATGCATCAGGTTGACGACTTCATCTCACCAATTCGACTCGCTCAGAGCGCGACGGCAGATGACGATCTCGACCAGGAGCGCGGAGACGGAAACGTCGAGGCCAAAGAAGATGACTCTGCAGCCTGACCACACCTTGCAGTGATCGCGCTCTTTGAAGCCAGCGGGAGTCCGCTCAGCGTTTCGCGGGCTTTCGGTCACTCGAGGTCCTCGTGACGATGGACAGGTGTGGGCATCTTGTGTCGGCAGGACTTGAGTCACTGATGGCGATGGCCGAAACGTTCACCGCGGCGTAGGGGCCTTGGTCCGGGTCGTCGATATGTTGGCTTCATGGTGGAGGATCGGGACGTACCGAGCGCGTGGCTTCTGAGTGCTGAAGTTGTCCGAGAAGCAGTGGAGATTCTGACCAAAGAGAAGATTCATCAGCTCTTCGTTCTCTACCTCCACCTCCGGCGACGAGCTCATCAGCTCGGGAGGTTCACACAACTCGATATAGACACCGACCAGATTCATGACTGGCTCGATGTACCTGGCGGACCACCGGACAAGCCTCATTTCCGTCCGTTCAATCCGACCGGGAAGGGGCAGCCTGCGGCGTTCTGGTTGAACCGTAACCTGCCAGGGAGCTACGCCCCGAGCTCGCTCCGCGATGCGTGGCGAACGCTTTTCATGGACGAGGACGGTACTTACCGCCTTCCGGTTGATGAGACCGGGGCTCCCGACCCAGACCCAATCGCCACATCTCTGCTCGCAAGTACGCAGATCCCAGCGTGGGCTGTCGCTGCCTTCATCTTCAGGAACTATGGGTTCGGGGTGGGTCCGGAGGGGGCAGAGCCGGGTCTTTCGGCACTGCTGGACACGTTCCGCGACTACTTCGGCTGGACGCCCAGTGCAAACGGGAAGTCTGGCGAGGAGGTTCTCTTCGACTGGGAGGCGGAGCCTTCGCACAGCCCCGTGCTGGTTCCGAGTCCTGACGCCAGTGGACTCGAGCAGTACCCACTGGAAATCGAGGCCGTTGTTCTCTACGACGATCATCCGGTACGCATGCTCGATGCATCCGCGCTGGGTATCGGGTACGAAGACAAGGCTGACCGCGCCACCGCTGAGCCAGACGCGCCGCTAATTGACGAACACGATCCGGCTATCCACGAATTGATCGAGGCAGTGCTGCACTACGGGGGCGCGATACTCTCGGGTCCCCCAGGGACGTCAAAGTCGTACCGTGCAAGTGCGGCCGCCAAGGCATTGGCCGACTACGACGACAAGCGGGTTCGCTTCACACAGTTCCACCAGTCATACCAGTTCGACGACTTCATCGAAGGGTATAGACCGAGGGAAGACGAGACCCCGGGGTTCGAACGCAGACCGGGCGTCTTTGTTGACTTCTGCGAGATAGCCGAGAAGCACCCAGACCATCCGCACGTGTTCGTCATTGACGAGTTGTCTCGCGGCGACGTTGGCCGCATCTTCGGCGAGGCGCTCACGTACATCGAGCGCTCACGCCGCAACCAGCACTTCACTCTTCCGTCTGGGCGGACGTTTAAGATCCCTCACAACGTGTACATCATCGCCACGATGAACCCCCTCGACAGGGGGGTGGATGAGGTGGATGCTGCGTTCGAGCGGCGATTCGCCAAGATTGCAACGAATCCCGATGCGGTAGCGCTTGAAGCTCGTCTTCGTGAGAACGGCTTGCCCGAGAACCTGATTACGGGTGTGATCAACTGGTTCAACCAGATGAATGGGCTCGCGCGGGAGTCGCCGGCGGCAGCCGTAGGGCATGCATACTTCTGGGGGGTTACGGACGAGGACTCGCTCAAGAAGCTATGGACTTACCAGCTCTCCCACGTGGTGGAACGAGCCTTCAGGCATGACAAAGATCAGGAAACACGTCTGACAGCGACGTGGGAGAGGTTGTTCGCGGTCGCGCCCGTTGATGAGACCGCGCAGGAGGGCGACGAGGGGTGAAGGTTATCCCCGTCCTCGAGCAGGCAGAGGTACCGATTGACCTCTCTGAGCTCGTTCGCGACGGCGTGCTCGTCGTCCGCCGCGAGGCTAAGTCCTTCCTACAGTGGACCTCCCTGAAGCCGCGTGACGACGACGCCGACTATGTCCCGATGGCGCAGACGCTTCGCGTGACCGGCTGCGTTGGGATTCTCCCACTCAACGAGCAGTACGCGTTGGCAGTGCAGCCTAAAGCGCCGGCCGCGATCAACCTCATGTTGACGTCGCTCGGTCGACTTGACGGAGTCATGCGCGTCAGTCCTGTGATGCGTAGATACTCAACGACAGCAGACACCTCGGCGGAGATGCTGGACTATCTGGTTCGCGAGTTTCTTCAGCGGGCCGACGAGATTGTCCGCGAAGGGATACACCGCACTTACGCGCGACGCCAGGAAGTATCCTCACATCCTCGCGGACGAATACGCATGAGCGAAACGATGCGCCTCGCCGCGTCCGGTCGAAGCCATCTTGTGGCATCCGAGTATTTCGAACGCACACTTCAGAACGCGCCGAACGAGTGCATAGCTGCAGCGATCGATTGGTGCACCGCATGGACGAAGGACTACAGTCCACCCGTCACGGATGGCACCGAGAAGGCCCTGCGGACTCTCGACAGGAAGCGACAGCGCGAGCGTAAAGAGCGCCTGAAGCAGTTGAGCCGGCTGCGCTACCACTGGCGTCACGTGCAACGGGATCCGACCCGACGGTTCTTGACCGATCCCCAAGTAGATGGTCGCGTGCCGATGCCCGGGAACCGCACGGCATATACAACGGCACTACCGCTCGCGGCTGCATTGCTCCTGCGTCGTGGGTTCTCGCTTGAAGCTGACAAGGGCGAACTGGCGTTCCAGTCGCTGCTTGTCGACACCAACGAGCTGTTCGAAGCCTATGTGCGCACGTCGCTGGCAACACGATTGGCGGGTTCCGGGCTGGTGGTAAGGAACGGCAACGCACTACGTGAAGAAATCCACCTGTATACGGACTCGGTTCGAGAAGACATCCCCGACGTACTCCGGGAAGCCGAGATCGCCACTGTGATGAAGAGGCCGACGGCACCCATTCACCCGGACATCCTCGTCGAGGCGCAAGATGGAACGTCGCTTCTGGTCCTTGACGCGAAGTACAAGGTGATCAACGGCGCAGCGGGCGTCGATGACGTGCGACAACTCGTTACCTATGCGGTCAACCGCAAGGTGTCCCGCGTCGTGTCGATTCACCCGATGTCAGAGCGTGAACGCGACAACGGGAGCAAGCCGCTCATCGTCGTCGGACGGATTGGCGATATCGCCGTGTATCAGTACAAGCTTGCACTCGACGGCGCTGATCTGGACGAGCAGACTGCGCGGATGGCATCTGCGGTGACAGCGCTCGCAAGGACCGAGATTCCCTCTAGCGCGTGAGCTCCGGCAGCTCGACCATGGGTACCAGGTCGACACCGATCGCATCCCGGCCGGCTTCAGTCGCGACACGAAGCGTCGTTCCAGTACCCGTGAATGGGTCCAGCACGACACCGCGGGCGGGCGCGTTGTGGCCGCAGTCGGTCCACCCCACGGTGCGCTTTCGGGCGAACGTGAACTCTCGGAAGTACCCACCGAGCGCCTCCTTCGCCTCAGCGGCGAGACGCTGCACTTCGGCAGAGTTCCGTCCGGTGCCGTTCTGAAACTTGGTCGCCTTACCCACGTCGGATACGCCGGTCGCCTGAATAGCACGGATGTGCGCTTCCGTGAGGCCGTGTTTGCGGGCGAGTTCCATGGCGCGTCGGGCTTGCGGGCGATCCGAATTCAGCTCTGATGTACGTTCCAGCACGCGCCTTCTTGGTGTCCCGCATTCCGCACACACTTGCGGCGGGCAGGCAAGAGCGATGGCACGGCGAACGATCTCACTTGGGAAGGGTGCGAGGTGCGCACCGAGGTTACGTTCGGGATTGATTCGCCACACGTCGCCAGGGTTGGCGTTCACGCCGAGGTACTCCTGATACCCGATTAGGTCGTAGTAGTAGCTAGGACGTGGAGCGAGATGGATGATGTATTCGTGGCGATTGGCGAGCCGATTCGTGGCCGCTTCGGGCATGCCGCCATCCTTGGCCCAGATGATCCGGTTTCGGATTGACCAGCCGCGGTCGACGGCAGCGGCCTCCAGTCGGCCAGGAATACCGACAAGCGATCGTTTGAAGTAGGTGTCACCAACGTTGAGGAAGACCGACCCCGTCGGCCGTAGGACTCTTCTCCACTCGTCGAGACAGTCCATGATGGCGGCGACATAGCCTTGAGGCGTTGACTCAAGACCGATCTGATCGTCATGTCCGTAGTCACGCTTCTGCCAGTAGGGCGGCGACGTGACCACGAGATCAACGGTCTTAGCCGGGAGTCCGGTGGCGCGGGCATCACCCTGAACGACGTGGACGTTAGGCTCCTGGAGCTTCGGTTGCCAGTCGGAGAGTTCACTGATTGACGTTATACCCAGTCGCGGGCGTTCAACGGGGGTCGTGTCCGTCGAACCGCTCGTCAGTGCGTTCGTCATGTAGCTCCTATCGCCCACGGCGACTCTCGGATGTCAGTCTAATTTGGGTGGCTGAGCGCAAGGCGAACCACGCCGGTATCGTGCTTGCTCGCTCCGTCGAGCATCGTCTCATCAACCTCGGACACTCCTCGGACGTGGAGCGGTGGACGATGAAGACGGCGCCTGTGGGTGTCCAATAGACGGCATACGCCCTGGATGCGCCCCTCAGGCTTTGGGTGCCTTGATTTTCCGCCGTTATGGCCTGCTTTGCAAGCAGGCTCCACCACCAGTCAAAACCCCGGATCCGCGTGTTTCCGGGGTTTTCTCGTCCGCGGAGCACGGGTGCTCGCCTTCAGTGGTAGCGCTGAGGTCGAAAACTGGTAGTAATCGCCGTTGGGTCAGATGCGCGCGCGCGTGCCCCGCGTCACGCGTTATGTCGCGGTCGTCGGCACGACGGCTGGGTCGGGTGCGCCCGGAGTGCCCCATCTTCCCGACGAAACGCAGGAGCAATCACGAAGGCTTCGTGCTCTACTGCTGCGCGATCAAGGACGTGTTCTCGAACCGAATCGTCGGCTACTCGATCTCGGACCGGATGACCGCGAAGCTCGCCGTCGACGCCGTCCGAAACGCCGTCGCGCGCCGCGGTGACGTCGCCGGATGCATCCTGCACGCC
>CALALQ010000070.1 GCA_937925595.1 uncultured Demequina sp.
CCAAGCCGACCTCGACCCCCAAGCCCACCTCGACCCCCAAGCCCACCTCGACGCCCAAGCCCACCGACACCCCCAAGCCCACCGAGACGCCAAAGCCCACCGAGACTCCTAAGCCGGACCCCAAGCCCACGGATCCGCCCAAGCCGCCCACGTCGTCGGGCGGATGGAAGTCCACCCCGGCCCAAGGTGAGAAGGCAGTGGAGAAGGCGCTCACGCTGATGGGGCTGCCGTACAAGTTGGGCGGCGCGGGGCCCACGTATTACGACTGCTCGGGTCTGACCATGACCGCGTGGAAGGCCGCCGGCATCTCCATCCAGCGCTCTTCGCAGATGCAGTACAACTCGACCAAGCACGTGCCGCTCAGTCAGCTGCGCAAGGGCGACCTGGTGTTCTACGGCACCAACCGCGACACCTCGAAGATCTACCACGTGGCGATCTACATCGGGAACGGGATGGTGGCCGAGGCGACTAAGCCGGGCTCGCTGAGCGTGGTGCGCGCCTACGACGCGTCGTGGCGCATCGACAACCTCATTCCGGTTGCCGGCCGTCCGTAGCTAGCGGCTCAGTGCCCGGGCGGCGGGACCAGCGGGTTCATGTGCTCAAAGTCGGTGCCCTTGGCGCGCTCGAAGGAGGCGCGGATCTCCTCCTCGGCCTCTTCGCGTGACACCCAGTGCGCGCCCTCGACGGACTTGCCGGGCTCGAGGTCCTTGTAGACCTCGAAGAAGTGCTGGATCTCGAGGCGGTGGAAGTCCGAGACGTCGTCGATGTCCTGACGCCACGCGGCGCGCTGGTCGCCCGCGGGCACGCACAGCACCTTGTCGTCACCGCCGGCCTCGTCGCGCATGCGGAACATGCCGAGCGCGCGGCAGCGGATCTGGCAGCCGGGGAACGTGGGCTCCTCGAGCAGCACGAGTGCGTCGAGCGGGTCACCATCCTGGCCAAGGGTGCCGTCGATGAACCCGTAGTCGTCCGGGTAGCGGGTCGAGGTGAACAGCATTCGGTCGAGTCGAATGCGTCCCGTGGCGTGGTCCACCTCATACTTGTTGCGGCTGCCCTTGGGAATCTCAATGGTGACGTCGAATTCCATGAAAAGTCCTTGAGAATAGGTCTTTGGTCCGGGTACTAGTGTGACGCATGAACGGAGGTCCCGCGTGCGAGGGAAGGTCGTTGCGTGGGTCACCGTGTCCACGCTCATCGTTGGCGCTGCCGGCTATGCCGCCGCCGACGCTGCCGACCTTGTGCCCGGAATTCTCACCTCCGAGCCGCTTCCGAGCCCGCAGCCGCCGCTCCTGACGGCCTCGCCGATCACCGTCGCGGAGCCTTCGTCCGGTCCGGTTGGCTTGGTCAGTGGCGACGCCCCGGTGCCTTCGCCCGACGCTGTGCAGGCTTTGGCGGAGCAGCTGCGGGCCGATTCGCGCACGGGTAAGTCGACAAATGTGCTGGTAGTTGACTATTTGACGGGACAGGTGCTGGCTTCCGTTGACGGCGACGATCCGCAGGTGCCTGCCTCGACCACCAAGCTGCTCACGGCCGTTGCCGCGCTTCAGGCGCTGGGACCCGACTACCGCTTCACCACGCGAGTGGTGCAGAACGGTTCCACCCTGACTCTGGTCGCGGGGGGCGACCTGATGCTGCGCGCGGGCAAGGGCCACGGGGGTGCTGAGCTCGATGCCGATGGCCGCGTCCTTCCCAATGGTTTCGCCGGCATGGCGGACCTCGGAGAGCAGATTGAGGCCGCCGTGCCTGTGGGGCCTATCACATTGGCTGTCGACACCACCGACTTCCCAGGACCGTCCTATCCCGCCTCGTGGCCTGCCTATGCGCTGTCCATGGGCTACGCCGGTCGTGTCGAGGGAATCGCCATCAACATCGGCAAGAAGAACGGCGTCGACGTGGGTGAGTACGGGGCCCGCGACAAGGAGCCAGCGGTGAGGGCGCTCGACACCCTCGCCAAGGACCTCACCAAGCGCGGGTACGAGGTGACGGTCGTGGGCAAGCGGGCCGCAGCGTCGGGCAGTGAGGAAGTGGCGAGCGTGGTCTCCGCGCCGCTGTGGGCGGTGGTGACCGAATTCCTGCGCTACAGCGACAACACCGTGACCGAGCAGGTGGCGCGAGTATTGGGCCTGGAAAAGCACGGTGCGGCGACCCCTGAGAACGCGGCGAGGGCCACGCGCGAGGTGCTCGAGGAGATGGGCGTGTCCGTCGATGGGCTAGTGCTGTACGACGGTGCCGGATACTCCGATCGCAACCAGATCTCGCCGCGAACTCTCGTGGACTCAATGGTGCGCTCGGCGGAGTTCGACAACACCAACGACCTGCTCACGTACCTGCCGCTGGGCGGACTCGAGGGCACGGTGGGCAAGCGCTTCGCTGGCGCTCCGGCTGCCGGGTACCTGCGCGCCAAGACCGGATCGCTCACCGGAGTGACCACGCTCGCCGGAGTGGTGACCACCGCCGATGGCCGACTGCTGGCATTCGCGACGCTGCTCGATGGGATGCCGCCAGGGCAGCCCCGGCCCATGGCCGCCGTCAACGACTTCGTCAACGGCTTGGCAGAATGTGGGTGTGGGTGATTCGCTGGAATCGGGAAGTGGGCCAGTGAGCGGTCCGCACCCCTCAGTTGCCGCCACGCGCACTGCAGTGCGCGAGATGCTCGACGGCCTTGAGCTGGGCACGCGCGTGTGGGTCGCCTGCTCCGGCGGACCCGACTCTCTCGCCCTCGCCGCAGCCACCGCGTACGTCTCCCGCAAGGAGGGCTACTTCGCTGGCGCAATCATCGTCGACCACGGCCTGCAGCCCGGTTCCGCAGAGGTCGCTCAGCACGCCGCCGACCAGGCGAAGGCCGCAGGCATTCACAACGTCTTCATCGAGAAGGTCGTGGTGGGTCGAGAAGGCGGTCTCGAGGCCGCAGCTCGCAACGCGCGCTACGCCGCCATCGAGAACCGTGTGAACGAGGAGGGCGGCATCAACCCCCAGATCCTCACCGGCCACACCATGGACGACCAAGCGGAGACCGTGCTGCTCGCTCTTGCCCGTGGCTCTGGCGCGAGGGCCCTGTCCGGAATCCCCGTGCGGCGCGGCCGCATCATCCGCCCGTTCCTGTCGCTGCGCCGAAAGGACACCCTCACGGCTTGCCAGCAACAAGGTCTCGACCCGTGGATGGACCCGTCCAATGAACTGGTGGACGGACCGCGCCGCTCCGCGTTGCGCGTGCGAGTCATGCCCGCCTTGGTCGAGGTGCTGGGCCCGGGCGTCGTCTCTGGCCTCGCGCGCTCCGCAGCCCTGCTCCAGGCTGATGCCGACGAACTCGAGCGTCAGGCGCGCTCTGCTCTCCTGTCATCTGATGCCGCCGTGCAGGATGACGCGTGGCGCTGCGACGTGCTGTCATCGCTGCCGGATGCGATCCGCTCGCGCATGCTCAAGATGCTTGCGGAGAAGAAGGGCGCTGGCCCCATGACGGCGTATCACGTTGCCGCAGTGGACGCGCTCGTGTCGTCGTTCCGCGGTCAGGGCCCGGTGTCGCTTCCTGGCGGATTCGAGGCCCGTCGCGAATATGGCAGGCTGGTCATTGCGCCGTCGGACACGATCGACGACGCGTAGTTTCCCTGTATCGCTGAGAGTGCTGCGGAGGCCTGGTGGACGCCCAATTCGACATGGATGACTTTGTACGAGTGGTGGTGTCCGAAAACGACATTCGCCGTCGTCTCGACGAAATGTCTGCAGACATCCGTGCCGACTACGAGGGCACCGACCTCCTGCTCGTTGGCGTCCTCAAGGGCGCCGTCATGGTGATGGCGGACCTCGCTCGGCGCATGCCCCCGTCCGTGCAGATGGACTGGATGGCGGTGTCCTCGTACGGCTCCGGCACCAAGTCCTCGGGCGTGGTGCGCATCCTCAAGGACCTCGACACCGACCTCACCGGCCGCCACGTGCTGATTGTCGAGGACATCATCGACTCCGGCGTGACACTCCAGTGGCTGCTGGGCAACCTGCGTTCCCGTGGCGCCGCGTCCGTCGAGGTGGCGGCGCTGCTGCGCAAGCCCGAGGCCGCTGTGGTTGAGGTCCCCGTGAAGTACGTGGGCTTCGACATTCCCCCGGCGTTCGTTGTGGGCTACGGCCTGGACTACGCGGAGAAGTACCGCACGCTGCCCTTCGTGGCGGAGCTCGATCCCAAGGTCTACAGCTAGCCGCAAGCCGCCCGCGGCCGCTCGCGCGTGGGAGCGGGGCGCGGCCCCTGGCGCCCCCGCCGCCATCCCGTCCGCCTACGTGGTTTAGGCAGCTCACATGCACCTGCTCGGGGTCGAACCGTGAGTTTTAGGCAAGCCACTGCTACTTCGCGACCTGGACCCTGCAACGCGCCGAGTGCCGCGTCTGCGGCGATGCCCCTCGCCCTCAGTGCCAGTCAGCTGCCTAAACCAGGGCTCACGAGCGTCGCAGGTGCGAGTGAGCTGCCTAAACCACGTGGGGATGGAACCTCGACCACGTGCCGCGCCGCTCCCCATGCCCTGAGCGAAACCGTTGCCGCCGCGCAGCACCCCTCCCGTAGGGTTGTCTCACCATGAAGAATGCCTTTTCGCTGCGCCGGATCATCTTTGTTGTGCTGCTCGCGGTGCTCATTGGATGGCTTGTCCAAGGACTGTTCCAGCCACGCATCTCCAGCATCGACACCTCCGACGGCATCGCCCTGCTCAAGGCGGGCGCCGTGGAGCAGGTGCTGATCGTCGACGGCGACCAGCGCGTGCAGCTGGTCCTCAAGGAGAAGCTCCCTGAGGATTCGCCCGACGCGTGGAAGGAGTTCGGCGACAAGGTTCAGTTCTTCTACGTCGAGCCTCAGGGCAAGGACGTCATCGACGCGGTCAAGGCCGCGAACCCTGAGAAGGGCTTCAACTCCGAGGTCCCCAAGACCTCCATCTGGACCACCCTGGCGTTCACCTTCCTGCCGATCCTGCTGCTCGTTGGCCTGTTCTGGTTCCTCATGAGCTCGATGCAGGGCGGCGGTGGCGGCGGTCGCATCATGAACTTCGGCCGCAGTCGCGCCACGCTCGTCACCCCGGACACCCCCACGGTGAAGTTCGAGGACGTCGCGGGTGTTGACGAGGCTGTCGAAGAGCTGCGCGAGATCGAGGAGTTCCTCGAGAACCCCGCGAAGTTCCAGCAGGTGGGTGCCAAGATCCCCAAGGGCGTCCTCCTCTACGGCCCTCCCGGAACCGGCAAGACCCTGCTCGCTCGCGCCGTTGCCGGCGAGGCAGGTGTGCCGTTCTTCTCCATCTCGGGTTCGGACTTCGTGGAGATGTTCGTTGGCGTGGGCGCCAGCCGCGTGCGCGACCTCTTTGAGCAGGCCAAGAAGAACAGCCCCTCCATCATCTTCGTCGACGAGATCGACGCCGTGGGTCGCCATCGTGGCGCAGGCCTTGGCGGCGGCCACGACGAACGTGAGCAGACGCTCAACCAGATGCTCGTCGAGATGGACGGCTTTGACGTCAAGACCAACGTCATCATGATCGCGGCGACCAACCGCCCGGACATCCTCGACCCCGCGCTGCTGCGCCCGGGCCGCTTCGACCGTCAGGTGGGAGTGGACGCCCCTGACCTCAAGGGCCGCCAGAAGGTGCTCGAGGTGCACGCGAAGGGCAAGCCCATCGCCCCTGATGTCGACCTCGAGGCAATCGCCCGGCGAACGCCCGGCTTCACGGGTGCGGACCTCGCGAACGTCCTCAACGAGGCGGCGCTGCTCACGGCTCGCCGCGAGAAGCAGCAGATCGGCCCCAGCGAAGTGGACGAGGCGATCGACCGCGTCATCGCCGGTCCGCAGCGTCGCACTCGCGTCATGAACGACCACGACAAGCGCGTCACCGCGTACCACGAGGGCGGCCACGCACTCGTGGCGGCGGCCCTCAACCACACGGATCCCGTCACCAAGGTGACGATCCTGCCGCGCGGTCGTGCGCTCGGCTACACGATGGTCATGCCCCAAGAGGACCGCTACTCCAAGACCCGCAATCAGCTGCTCGACTCGCTCGCCTACGCGATGGGCGGCCGCATCGCGGAAGAGCTCGTGTTCGGCGACCCGTCCACGGGAGCGAGCAACGACATCAGCCAGGCGACGGAGACCGCTCGCCAGATGGTCACCGAGTTCGGCATGTCCACCCAGATTGGCTCTGTGCGCCTCACGGGCAGCTCCGGCGAGGTGTTCCTTGGCCGCGACATGGGCCACGGCCGCGAGTACAGCGAGAACGTCGCTTCGGTCGTGGACCAGGAGGTCCGCGCGCTCATGGACAACGCGCTCGCGGAGGCGACCAAGGCGCTCGCGACGAACCGCGCCGTGCTCGACCGCCTCGCCCTCGAGCTGCTCGAGAAGGAGACGCTCAACGAGACCGAGCTCGCGGAGATCTTCAAGGACGTCAAGAAGCTTCCCGCCCGTGCCAACTGGGTGAGCGGCGAGTGGGTGCAGAAGGCGCCCGCCAAGGCCAAGGCGCCTGCCGTCATCAAGGAGCCCGACGCTCCGGCGAGTGAGCAGGCAGAGTCCACCCCAGCGTCGGGCGAGGAGACCGTCCCCGCCCCAGAGCTCGCGGAACCTAAGGACGAGGCGTAACCGTGGCAGTCGACAAGCCCCGCATCGAAGCGGCAGTGAGGGAGATCCTCGCGGCAGTGGGTGAGGACCCGGACCGCGACGGTCTGCGCGACACCCCCGCGCGAGTGGCGCGCGCCTACGAGGAGTTCTTCGCGGGCCTCGCCCAGGACCCCGCTGACGTGCTGTCCGCGGTCTTCGAGCTTGGCCACGAGGAGATGATCCTGGTCAAGGACATCGAGCTGTACTCGATGTGTGAGCACCACCTGGTCCCGTTCCACGGAGTCGCGCACGTCGCGTACATCCCCGGTCCGGACGGCCGCATCACTGGCCTTTCCAAGATCGCGCGCCTCGTGGAGCTCTACGCCAAGCGTCCCCAGGTGCAGGAGCGCCTCACGACGCAGATCGCCGACGCCCTCGTGGATCACCTGGGTGCTCGCGGCGTCATTGTCGTGGTCGAGGCGGAGCACCTGTGCATGTCGATGCGCGGCGTGCGCAAGCCCGGCTCCCGCACCGTCACGAGTGCCGTGCGCGGCATCATGCGCGACGCAGCGACGCGCGCGGAGGCGATGAGCCTCATCGTCGGGAAGTAAGGGGGTGCGCGCATGACCCTCGTCATGGGCATCCTCAAC
>CALALQ010000071.1 GCA_937925595.1 uncultured Demequina sp.
TCGGTCGGATGGCGGTCGCCGCGCGCCTCCATGAAGGTGTCCATCGGCGCGCTGGTGGCGTAGTCGCCCAGGATCGTGGCCAGGGTGTTCACGAACACCGACTTGCCGTTGGCACCGGTGCCGTAGAGGAAGAACAGCGCGTGCGCCGACGTCGAGCCGGTGAGGCAGTAGCCCACCATGCGCTGCAGGTAGGCCTGCAGGTCGGCATCGCCGCCGGTCACGTCGGCGAGGAACGCCCGCCAGCGGGGGCAGTCGCCGCGGGGCGTGGCGGTGGCGAGCTTGGTCATGCGGTCGGCGCGGTCGTGGGGGCGCAGCCGCCCGGTGCGCAGGTCAACCACGCCGCCCGGCGTGTTGAGCGCGAACAGATCCGCGTCCCACTCCTGCGAGGTGGAGGCGTGCCGCCGGTCGGTGCGCGCCAGCCGCTCCACGCCGCCGACCGTGCTGCTCGCGGCGAGCTTGGCCGCCAGCCGGTGGGAGTCGGCCTTGAGCGCCGCCTCGCGGCAGATCGCCCGGATGAGGTGGTGCACCAACAGCGTCTCGTCCGCCTGC
Organism: uncultured Demequina sp.; assembly: GCA_937925595.1. The sequence goes on from CALALQ010000071.1 coordinate 550, forward strand.
CAGCGCCGGCCGTCCCACACCAGCCACTTGCCCCAGGCGGCGCAGTAGCGCCAGTCTTCGCTGTAGCGGCTGGTGAAGCTCAGCGCCAGCGCGTCGTCGGTGGCCCAGACGGAAGGCTCCTGCGTGGGCTGCCCAAGTGCTGGCTTGATGCTCATCCGCGGGCCCGAGGCGATGAAGGCGGCGACGTCGAAGCCTTGGGCGACGGCGTCGGCCGCGTCCCACCCCTCGGGCTTGTCGTCGGGCGGCAGCAGCACGTCGCAGGAGGCGGCGCCGGCGGCGAGTGCGGCCTGCGCCGCGGCCATCGCATAGTCCCAGCCGGGTTTGTCGCGATCGGGCCAGAGGAGGACGGCCTTGCCCGCCAGCGGCGACCAATCGGTCTTGTCCACGGGCGCATTCGCCCCGTGCATCGCGGTGGTGGCGCACACGCCGGCGTCGATCAAGGCCTGGGCGCATTTCTCGCCCTCGACCAGCACGACCTGGGCGGCGTCCTGGATCCCCGGCTGGTTGTAGAGGGGCCGCGGCTCGGGCGGAGCCATCTTGCGGCGGTGCGCGTCCCAGGGCCGGAACTCCTTCTTGCGCCCGGGCGGGTCGTAGCGGTAGACCACGGCGATGAGGCGCCCTTGTGCGTCGAGGTAGTCCCACTTGGCGGTGGCCGGGCCGAGGTCGTCGATCGAGGCCTTCTTGGCCGCCTTGCGCGGCGGCGCCGTGAGCGCTCGGCCGACGAGGTCCTCGGCCAGGTCGAGGACGCGGGCGAAGTCGCCGTGCACGTCCACGCCGAAGTGGGCGCCGATCAGGTGGAACACATCGCCGCCGGAGCCTTCGGCGCGGTCGGTCCACAGTCCCGCCTTGTCGCCGTCGAGCACGACTTCCAGGCTGTCGCCCGGGCTGCCGAGCACGTCGCCGATGACGAACTTGCCGCGGCGCTTCTTTCCAGCGGGGAACAGGGTGAACAGCACCGACTCCAGCCTCGCGAGCAGGGCGGCGCGAATCTCCTCGCGGCGCGCGGTGGGGTCGGCGTCGGCGGGCGGGTCCGGGAGAGCGTTGAAATCGATCATGCACCGCCCTCCTCGCTGCCATCCGACGCGCTGCGGGCCATGGCTCTCGCGTGGTGCGAGGCCCAAACCTGCAGTTCCGACAGCCGGTAGCGCACCAGCCCACCCAGAAGGTAGTGCGGGATGCGGTGCTTGGCGCGCATCATTGGATCGGCGAACCAGTAGTACGGCAGGCGCAGGCTGGCCGCGGCTTGCTTGGCGTCGATCATGGGCTCGCCAATCGCGCCCGTCGTCGATACGGATCGGGTCCTCATGCCGCAGCCCTCCAGCACCGGTCCTGCCACGGACACATCCGGCACTCGACATGGGTGGGATCGGCGAAGGCGCGTGGAAGCAGTTCGCCCGCCTTGGTGGCCGTGAGGATCTTGACCGCCCGGTCGGACATGCGCTGCGCCAACGCCGCATCGAACGGCACCAGCTCGGCGTGGATCTCCATGGTGTCGGCGTTCACCGCCGTGAACAGGGCCGGGTGCGCGTGCAGTTCGAGATAGGCCTGGTAGAGCGCGACCTGGGCGGCGTAGACGGGCTTGGCGACCGCGAGGCGATGTCTCTCCAACTCGCGCCACGATTTGGCGCCCAGGCACTTGTTCTCCCACAGCGCGGGATAGCCGCTGTCGTGGCCGAGGTCGGGCCCGGCGACGAGCACGCCATCGACGTGGCCCTGCAGGCGCCCGTCCAGCGCCGAGAAGCCGAAGGGCTCGCCCGCGTCGGTGCGCGTGCGCAGATCGAAGCCCGCCGCGCGCAGCCATCCGACCATGCAGTCCTCGATGACGTGGCCGCGCTCGAAGACGCGCAGCAGGCGGCCGTCGGTCTCGCGACCCGGATCGACCGGGGCGTCGGCAAACTCGTACTGCAGCGCGCGCTCGCAGGCGACCCCGAGGCGCGAGGCGCCCAGGTAGGTGCGGCGAGGCTGCGCCGCGCGAGACTGCTGCATCCCGGCATCGATCAGCGCCGTGAGCTGACCCGACAGGCTCTTGGAGGCGTTGAAGTCCATCATCGCCGCGCCTCCTTGGGTGCTGCCGTGCGTGCCGTCTGCGCTTGAGCCTTCGGCTCCTCCCACGGCAGATCGTCCTCGAGGTCGGCGAAGGGGTCGGACACCGGGTCTTTCAAGCCCCGCACCGGCGGATACTTGGTCGCCTCGTGGTGCTCGACCATCGCCTCCGTGTAGCAGGTGACGATGGCGTCGACCACCTGGAGCGCCTCGGCCTCGGAATACTCGCCCAGCGGCTTGGCAAAGCCGATCTCGCCCGCGACCTCGCCGAAGGCCTTGAGGCACTTCCGCATCGCGGCCAGTTCGACGTCAGACGGATCGATCATGGCCACCTCCGTCTTGGGCGTGTGTCCTTCCTGCACGCGCAGCCAGTGGCCATAGAGCGCATGAAACACCTCCTGGCAACGCCGCGAGCAGAACACCCAGTCGATCGGATAGCGCCGGGCGTCGCCCACCGGATGCCGAAGGTCCGAGTGGCCGTAGCCGCGCGCCTGTCGTTTGCAGACCCAACACTTCACTGACCCTCCTCTCACTGCGCCCAGGCCGGTTTGCCCGGCACGGCGGGGCGTTGCGGGGCGGGCATCGCAAGCGGTGGCGTGGCCGCGGCTGGCGCGCCGGAGGAACCGCCGCCGTGGTGGGTCTTGGGCGGCAACCCCATCAGCCGCGCATAGTCCGGGTGGTCGGGCTCGACGGCGTTTCGGATGACGTTCTTCAACTCGCCGCGGCCGTCCTTCTCGACGTCGATGCGGGCCGCAAACTCGATGCCGTCGAGCTCGTGGAAGCCCTGGATGCGCCGCGCGGCGGCGGCCTGCGGGCTCATGTCCTGGGGATGGACATTGCGGGCGGAATTGAGCACGGCGCGCACGAAGCTGCGCCCCATCTGGCCCCAGGCCGGGCCCTTCGCGCTGTGCAAGCCGATGTTCGACCACAGCTTGCGCCGAGCGTACTCGCCCTCCAGCACGACGAACTCGGCCGCGAGATACACCGAGCCGGTCTCAAAGCTCTGCGTGGCGTAGCCGCCGGTCCAGCCCTGCGCCGGGTCATCAAAGCCCCCGGGCTTGAGGGTCATGCGCACGCGGGCGAGCGTGCCCTTGGGGATCAGGTCGAAGTGCTGCTGCTGTTCGGCGTCGTTGAAATCGGACCAATGGGTCATGGCTTACTCCTGGGATGCAGTGGGGGATGGCGGGATGCGGGTGGCGGCGGCGCACTTGTCGATCAGCGCGCGCAGGTTCGGCGGCTCCAGCAACTCGAGCTGGCCGCTTCGGTCCTTGGCCGGATAGCCGTAGGGGTTCAGGGTGTGGGTGACGAAGGCGCGGTAGGCGCTGCCGTCCTCGGCCTTGATCTCGGCCAAGGTGACGACTTCATCGACGATGCCGGGCAACTCGGCTGCGGTCTTGGCGCCCTCGATCTGCGGCACGAAGACCTTGCGGTTGAAGTCGTCCAAGCGCTCGTCGAGGATGGCCACGAACACGACGTGCTTGCCGCGCGCGTGCTGCAGGTGGGTCAGCGCCCCGATGAGCTCGGCGCCGAGCAGGCCGTAGGCGCCCCGGGTGTCGGGCTTGCCAGTGCGCTCGCTGTAGGCCTGCGGCTGGGTCTTGGCCCAGACGAGCGCCAGGCGCGCGAGTACGGTGATGCTGTCGACGAAGTAGGTGTCGTACTTGGCCAGTTGCGCGGGATCGCCGTAGCGCTCACACACATGCCGGTAGTGCGCATCAGAAAACGGCGCATCCGCCGGCAGCGCCGGGTTCGGGCCGGCCAGGAACACCACGAGATCGCGGAACTCCGGCCAGGTGCTCGGGCGCACGCAGTCGCCGCGCCAGTCCTTGACGGCCAAGTCGCCGGCCTCGAGGTCGACGAACAGGGTCGATCCTTCCGGCAGCGTCTTGAGCTGGC
>CALALQ010000072.1 GCA_937925595.1 uncultured Demequina sp.
CCACTCGTCCCACGGGATGAGGCAGCCGATGCAGCATTCGCGGGACTCGAGGAGGTCCCGGAACTCGGGATGCTTCGCCTCGAGCTCCTGAACGGCCGCGTCGACCTCTTCGCGGGTCAGCTCGATGACTTCGACATCCGGGTTCTCGCTCATGATTCTTCCTATGCGCCCGCACCGTATTTCTTTGACGGTGTCGGCGGCCTGCTCTACGGTGATGACATGAAGCGTGGGGTAGCAGGTCTGGGGTTGTTCGCAGCGTTCGTCGCTGCTGTCTTTGTCGCCGTGCAGCTGAACGGCTACTGGGAGGTGTGCGCATCGCCGATGAGCGACGCCTGCTACGCCGCCATGGATTCGAGTCACTCGATCGCCATGGTGCTGGGGCTGTCCTCTGTGACGCTACTGGGCGCGGTTGCCCTGGTCATGACGAAGCATGGGCTGGCTGCGGCGCTGCTCGCGTTGGTCGCGGTCATCGCACCCGCCATCGACTACTTCGTGCTCCTGCAGGTCGTGTCAACGGCTGACCACCCTCACGGGTTCGGGGTCGCATCATCGATCGCGATCGCTGTGGCTGCCGCGGCTGGCTTCGTGTTCGTGGTCGCACGAGAGGTCGCTACGAAGGGAAAGGCAAGGCCCTTCGCCCTGGCCACGGCTGTGCCGTGATCAGAGGAGGGGCCTCGGCTCATCCTGAGGTCAGGAGGGGCAGGAGCCCTTCTTGAGCTTGACGGAGGCACCCCAGTTGTCAACCTTCGCCCAGGTGCCGGCAGAGGTCGCCGACGAGCGCGAGATGTTGTTGGTGATGCCGCCGGAGTTCCAGAGCGGGCCGCCGTTGATCTTCGCGCAGTAGCCGTTGGGAACCCAGACGGCGTCCCAGTCGTACAGGGCGGGCGTCTTGTTGCCCGGCTTCACGGTCGCCTTCTTCGCTCCGGTCGCGACACTGGTCGGGGTGCGGTAGTCCGTCGTGGCGGTGATGTTGATCGCACCGTCGTTCTTGATGATGCCGCAGAACCCCGCGCCGCCACCGCACTGATCTGCGACCGCGTGTGCGGGGAGCGCGCCGCCGAAGATCAGCACCGCCGATGCGGCCACAGCCGCGAGCACCTTCTTCATCTTGCTTCCCCGACGCGGCTTCTCAGTTCCCTGCTCGTTCCTCATACTTGCTCCACTTCATGGCCGGAAACCCGGCCGCCATTGGGGCAGGCGAATCCTTCCCCCTTGCGTCTCCTATGCGCGCGGGCATGAAAAACCGTGGTCAGAGGGTGATTCTGACCTTCACTCGAAGTAGCCCTTGACGAGGACCGGGTGGTGGTCGCTGGGGAGGGTCGTGTACTTGCCGCCCTTCGTCTTCCCCGCGTTCTCCCACGAGGTGATGACGGTCTTGCCGGGCTTCACCCACACCTTGTCCACGTGGGCGCCCCACGTCACACCGATGACGGGGGAGAGCTTCTTGGCGGGGTTCGCGCTGTTGTGATGCTGCTTGATGACGGTGCGTGCCTGCGTGAACGCGTCCGCCCAGCCGGCGCGCGTGAGCGGGTGACGGTCAGGGGAACGGCGAAATGCTGACTGCTGCTGCATAGGAACCTCTATGCGGTGAAGCATGCAACAGGAGGGCCCGGTATTCCGGACCCTCCTGAAGTCTTCGACGCTAACGTCAGTCGTCGGCGCGACGGAAGCTCACCATCTCCTCGTACGGATGGGTGAGCATGAACTTGAGGACCGCGTCGTCGGCGTCCTCACCCCACGCGGGGAACTGGCCGCCTTCGGTGGTGATCCAGAACTTCTTGAAGTCGCCCTCACCGCCGGGGACGTGCTTGTAGTCGTACGGCGCGTCCTCGTACCGCTGGGCGATGACGTCCCGGGCGGCGCGCTCACCGAGCAGCTCGATGAGCCCGTCCAGAGCCGTGCTGCCGGTCTCGGACACAGCACCGCGCTGACGGAGCGCCGCGTCAGTGGCGTCGGCGATGACCTCCGCGACCGGGGGAGTGCGGTCCTCCATGTCAGACGTGTCGAAGATGAACTGTGCGACCCCACCGTCCTTCGTGCGGAGCTCTGCGACGTAACGGTTGGCGACCTTGTGGTAGCCCACGGGGAGCGGCACGCGCGTGACGACACCAGTGATCTCATGCTCGGCGACGACCGCCTCAGCCCGCTCGATGGAGTCCTCGTACCAGATGGACTGCCACGTCGTCATGGGCATGTCACGGACCTCGCCCACCTGCATGAAACCCGAGTAGTCGTCGGTCTGCTTCTGCTCGACCCCAGTGAGGACCCCGGCGCCGGGCTTGCGGTCAGGTCGGGAACCGAACTGTCCGTTGAGCTCACGGTACTTGTTGAGAAGGTCGATGTCCTCGGCACACTGATGGATTCGGATATCAGACATGCCACCTATGTACGCGGCTGCTCAGAACTCCCGCAGCGCCCGCAACAGCAGCCGGTGCTCGGGGATGAGCGCCCGCGCGACAGCGGAGGCCTCGAGCGCTCCGGCGAGAACAGGGGCGAGCGGCTCGTACTTGGCACGCAGCTTCTCGTAGCGAGGGTGGTCACGCTTCAACGACAGAGCGTTGTCGCGGAAGTCCGCGAGCTTGACGGCCAGGACGAACGGGTCGGCGATCGCGTCACGCACATGGTCGAGGTACGGGACATCCGGGTCGTTCGTGAGTCCTCGGACGGTCCGTTCGACGACGGGACCGAACACCCGGCCCAGGCACACGAGCGCACCGGCCGGGGTGCGGGTCGTGTACAGCGGGATGTCCTCGGTGAAGTTCGTCAGCAGGTACTCCCGGACACGTTCCGGGGCGTCCTCGATGGTGTCGTGCAGCAGCGCAGCGGCAAGGAGCCGCTCGTCCGTCGCGCCCCACGCCCGAAGGTGGTTGAACACCGCCAGCGGGTGCAGGATGTACGGGATCTTCCCCGTCGGGGTCGTCCGGAACTGACCTTCGTGGGAGTACTCGGCGACGTCGTACGCGCGCACCAGGAAGTCGCTGGCGAGAAGGTCAGCGACGTGAGAGCAGGTGGGGGTGGTGGCCCGTACCGAGCTCATGCTTCTTGCGCCCCTTTCCACATGATGGGGGAGATGGCAGGCGCCGGCGAACCGTTGGGGTTGAACCAGGATCCGGCGTCGCAAAGCAGCTGCCGCTGGTCTCCGTTGTCGCAGATGACATCGACAAGGGTTCCATCAGCAGGGAGGCCCGCCGACACGTGAGTCCACCGAGCAGAGACCGGGGTTACGGCCATGTCGGCGAGGTCTGAGATTCGCCTGCCACGTTCGACCTGCTCTTCCAGGAGCCGCTGGATGTCAGCGGTTGCCTCCACGGAGCGGCGGTAGAGCGAAGCGCGGAGCATCGAGAGGTAGGAGGCTCGTGGGCTGGCGTTGAACCGGCTGACCTCATCCGCCACCTCCACAAGGAGGCGCACGTCTTCGGATGCCGAGTCGAACAGCAGCACCTTCTGGCCGTTGCCGAGAGTGGTGTAGATGGACACATACGAGTTCGGGTCGTGCTCGGCAAGTGCCTTCCCGACCTCGTACTCTTTGACCCCGAACACCCTCTCGTCAGCGGAGTCGATGCTCAGGTGCTCGAACGGTCGGGTCAGCGTGATCCTGTCCGCGAAGGTGGTGGCGCGCTGCATGGCTTCGTTCGTCATCACCGTCTCGGCGTGAAGCGACCGGATGCCGAAGTCTTCCAGCAACTCAGCCCACCCGGCTGCCGGGTCGGCGTTGTACGCGTCGACCTCGGCGCGGATCTTCTCGATGACGTCGTCGGGGTATGAGGAGTGGTAGTCGAGGAAGTGCCTGGAACCGCAGGTGACTGTCACAGACTTCGTCTCTCGTCCTGCGTCGAAACCCCATCTGTCGACTTGCATGTCGAGCTGAGGAGGTGCGGGCGTCGCAAACGGGTCGTTCCTGCCCTGGCGGATGTTGATGCGAAGCATCCCCCGTCCTGGGGTGTCGTATTCGTTTCGGGTGGTCATGTCGCTCCTCGCGGGTTGCGCCGCGCATGATGCAGTCATCCTTGTTGCGGCTCTGGATACATGCGCAGTGGAGCGGCTTCCGCGTGGTCAGCCCTCGATGCTGACGGCGGGGGACGACACGCGCACCTCGCCGGTGGCGAGCGTGTACGTGACCGGCTGGCCGACACCGTGGAGCTCGACGGAGGTCACCTCGAGCGGCGAGAAGTCCCCGGGAAGGCGGGCGGCCTCAGCGTCAGTGAGCGGGCGGTGAATCCCGGGCCGGCGGGTGATGGTCCCGTTCTCTTCGTCGAGGACCAGCACGGTCCCCGTCTCGGTCTGAATCTTGCGGGCTGTGTGACTCATATCGCCTCTATGCGTCGAGGGGCAGAACAGAGGCCCGGTCTAGGACCGGGCCTCTGTTCGTTCGCGAGCGTCAGCGAGTGAGCCAGTCCAGGTCGTGCTCGGACAGTTCGTGGCGGAGGATGGTCTTCGGGAAGTCGTCGGTGTCGAAGCTGTACTCGTCGTCACGGTTCACGTCCTCGACGGCCGCGAGCTGGTCGAGGGCCTCATCGGGGTCCATGCCGAGCGCGCCAGGGGACAGGCGCCCCTCCGAGATGAGCAGCTTGATGAGCGCGGACGGCTTGTACCCGTCAGCACGGTAGACGTAGCCGACGATGTCGCGGGTGGGGCCGACGTATTCGAGCTCGTCGAGCGCCTTCTCGTACCGGGCGCCGATGGCTGCCTCACGGGCGACGCGCTCCTCGTAGAACTCGCGGAGCTCCGCGATTCGGGCGGCGAACACAGGGGAGGGGTCCTCGTCGGTGAACGGGGCGAGGCCGCCGTGCTGGGTGCCGATGTACGACTCGATGCCGGCGAACGTCGAGATCATGAGGCTCCCGCTGGGGCGGGTCTCAAGGATGATGGCGGGGACGCCGTCGAACAGGACGATGTCACCTTCGGTGAGCGGCTGGGCGATAGGCATGGCGGTGTCCTTACTCGGCGAAGCCGTAGAAGCTGCGGATGTCGAGCATGCGGCCGACCTCAGGTCCGCCCATGTCGAGGTCCTCGGGGATGGGCGCCAGGCCCGGGTGGTCGGCGGGGATGTGCTCACTGCCTGCCGCGTCGGTGGCAACGTGCAGCGTGCCGTCGCCGATGCGGAGGATGAGGGCGGGCTGGCCGTC
>CALALQ010000073.1 GCA_937925595.1 uncultured Demequina sp.
TCTCAAGCAGCGTGAACTGAAAGCGGCTCACTCCGGTGACGGAGCGCATGCGCTCATCGATCATTCCGGGGACCGCGGTGAGAAGCGCGTTATAGCGGTGCCACAGCACTCGTTCGCGATCCGTCGCCACAACTCCCGATCGTAACGGAGTGGGACCGCGCAGTCAGCACCCATCGAAGGAGGAAGTGTGGAGATCGTCTACTGGATTCTGGCGGGGCTGCTGGCGGCAGTGTTCCTGCTCACGGGCCTGTTCAAGGTGACCCAGACGAAGGAGCAGCTCAGGGCCAAGGGCATGAACTGGACGGATCTGTACTCGGAGCGTGCCGTGAAGGGCATCGGCGTCGCGGAGGTGCTCGGCTCCATTGGACTCATCTCTCCGCCGATCGCCGACACCGCCCCGTGGCTGGCTCCCGTCGCGGCGGTAGGGCTGGCGATCATCATGGCGGGTGCTGCGCGTGCCCACTCCAAACTCAAGGAGCCGATCATCCCGAACGTGGTGCTCGGCGTGCTCGCCGCAGCCACCGCCGTGGTGGGCTTCTTCGTCTGGGTCTAGCCCTGGGGGTCTCGCCCTCGCGCGAGGTCGAGCATCGCCTTTCCTGTGGCCCCCAGTTCGCGGATGTGACCGCGAAGGGTGTGCTCACCGAGGATGGGTGGCGGGTACGCTCCCTGCGCCTCGAGCCCCAGCCGCTCGCACAGCCACACCGCGCGGGGCAGATGGAACTCCTGCGTCGCGACGATCACCGAGCGCATGCCGTACTCATCCCGCGCCCTGATGCAGCTCGAGTAGGTGTCCACGCCCAGCGGGTCCTCGATGATCGCCTCTGGCGGCACCCCGGCCTGCTCCGCGACGCGCCGCATCACCTTGGGCTCGCCGTGGCCAGAGGAGTCCTCGCCCGCGCCGGACATGATGATGACGTCCACCAGGCCCTGCCGGTACAGCCGCACGCCGGTGACGATGCGTTCGCGCAGGAACCTGCTGGCCCGTCCGTCCGGCCACACGCGCGCACCCAAGACCAGCGCAGCGTCGGCCTTCGTGAAATTGCCCGACGCTATGGGATGGCGGGCACCAACGGTCGCCAATCGCGCGGTGAGAGCGGGCGTGGCGACGGCGAGCGCTGCGCCAGCAGTGGCGGCGGCGAAGATGGCGAGCGGTCGCGAACTCACCCCATGACTTTACGTCGGGCGACTAGCCGCGCAGGACGTCGAGCCAGGCTTTGACGGCGGCGGGGATCTCGCGCCAGTTGCCCGCGATGGTCGCCTTGCGGAAGCGCTCGGGAGGATAGGCGCCCTGGACGTCGAGGCCGGAGCGCTGGCACAGCCAGGTGGCGCGCGGGGCATGGAACTTCTGAGTGGTGACGATGACCGACTCCACGTCGAAGATGTCGTGGGCCCGCACACAGCTCGTGAAGGTGTCCACGCCGAGCGGGTCCTCGAAAATCGCCTCCGGTGGGACGCCCATTTCCTCGGCGACCTTGCGCATGATGGTGGGTTCGCCATACCCGCTTGAGTCGTTGCCGTCTCCGCTCATGATGAGGACGTCGACCACGCCCGCCTGGTACAGCGCCACGCCCGCGGCAACGCGCTCTCGCAGGAAGGGAGAGGCATAGCCGCCGGGATAGACGCGCGCTCCGGGAACCAGGGCGGCGTCCGCGTGCTGGAGATCGCCCTCGACGGGACCCACGTCGCCCGTGGTCTGCACGCGAATCGTCAGCCACGGCACAATCGGCACGGACAGCGCCACAACGAGGATCGCGGTGACCCAGCGCCGACGCGTGCGCGTGCGAGGTGGCGCTACCTCAGCGAGTGCCGCCACGCCATGTCCCCCCGGCCAAGCGGCAGCATGATGCGGCGGCCGCGCATGGTGCGAGTCCGGTCCATCCAGGCGGAGGTCGGCGCTCCGGCGGTCTCGTCATCGGACCCAGCCGTTGCCACGGCCACCATGCCCGCAACGAGCGCGGCAAGTTCTTCCTCGTCGACGGAACCGCGCACCACCTTGAGCGATGCGGCGGCGGCGAGCGCAGCGTCGGGCCGTGTCACAGCGGGATGTTTCCGTGCTTCTTGGGAGGCAGGGCAGCGCGCTTGGTGCGAAGGGCGCGCAGGGCGCGGACCACCTGGGCGCGGGTCTCCGAGGGCTCGATGACGGCGTCGACGTAACCGCGGTCGGCCGCGTCGTAGGGGTTGACGATCGCGTCCTCATACTCGGCGACCAATTCGGCGCGGCGCGCCTCGACGTCACCGCCTGCCTCTGCCACGGCGGCGAGCTCGCGGCGCTGCAGGATGTTCACCGCTCCGCCGGCACCCATGACCGCGATCTGCGCGGTGGGCCACGCGAGGTTGACGTCCGCGCCCAGCTGCTTGGACGCCATGACAATGTATGCGCCGCCGTACGCCTTGCGGGTGATCACGGTGACGAGCGGGACGGTGGCCTCCGCGTAGGCGAAGATCAGCTTGGCGCCGCGGCGGATGATGCCCTGGTATTCCTGGTCCGTGCCGGGGAGGAAGCCGGGGACGTCCACGAATGTCAGCACGGGGATGTTGAACGCGTCGCACGTGCGCACAAAGCGCGCCGCCTTCTCCGCGGCGTTGATGTCGAGCGTGCCTGCCATCGACAGCGGCTGATTCGCGACGATGCCAACGGAGTGGCCCTCGACGTGGCCGAAGCCCACCACCACATTGGGGGCGAACAGCGGCTGGATCTCGAAGAACTCGCCTTCGTCGAGCACCGTCTCGATGACGGTCTTCATGTCGTAGGGCTGGTTGTCGGAGTCCGGGATGAGGGTATTGAGCGCCTCGTCGTCCGCGGTGAGCTCGAGGTCCGCGGGCGCGTCCCACGTGGGAGCGTCGGACAGGTTGTTCTGCGGCAGGAACTGGAGCAGGTGCTGGACGTACTCGATCGCGTCGTCCTCATCGCTCGCGAGGTAGTGGGCCACGCCGGACTTCACGTTGTGGGTGGCGCCGCCGCCCAGCTCTTCGAACGTGACCTCCTCGCCGGTCACGGCCTTGATGACGTCGGGGCCGGTGATGAACATCTGCGAGGTGCCGTCCGCCATGACGATGAAGTCGGTGAGGGCGGGGGAGTACACGGCGCCGCCGGCGCTGGGGCCAAGGATGATCGAGATCTGCGGAATCACGCCGGAAGAGGCCACATTGCGACGGAAGATCTCCGCGAACTGCGTGAGAGCCGCCACGCCTTCCTGAATGCGCGCGCCGCCGCCGTCGCTGATGCCAATGAGCGGAACGCCCGTGCGCAGCGCGAAGTCCTGGATCTTGGCGATCTTCTGGCCGTGCACTTCGCCCAGTGAGCCGCCAAAGACGGTGAAGTCCTGCGAGTACACCGCCACCTGGCGGCCGTCGATGGTGCCGTAGCCCGTGACGACTCCGTCGCCATAGGGGCGGTTCTTCTCAAGGCCAAAGTTCTGCGAGCGGTGACGCGTCAGCCGGTCGAGCTCGACGAACGAACCCTCATCCAGCAGCGCGTCGATGCGCTCGCGAGCGGTCTTCTTTCCGCGAGCGTGCTGCTTGCCCTTGGCGACGGCCTCCGGAGAGGTGACTGCGGCGTCGGTCTTTGCGCGCAGCTGCTCAAGCGCAGAGGCGGTTGACTTGCTCGATTCGGACACGGCACTCCCTTGCGTGGACTGCCAGATAGCCTAGCCGGGTGACCCAGCCCACGCCCGCATCGATCGCCGCTTCTCGCGAGCCTCTCGTGGCTGATTCGTTCGTGGACATGGTGGGTCCCGGCAGGCCGCTGAGCAGGCTCGATGTGGTCCCCAGTTCCGCGTCAACCAACACCGCCGTCTTGGCCGCGGTTTCTCAGTCGCCCGACGCTTGGGGCCACTTCAGCGCAATGGTCGCCGATCATCAGACGGCGGGGCGCGGAAGGGCTGGCCGTGAGTGGCGCACGCCGCCCCGAGCGGCGCTCACAGTGTCGTTTGTGGTGCGTCCATCGGTGGCCCGGTTCGAATACGGCTGGGCTCCGCTCGTGGTGGGGCTTGCAACGGTGCGCGCGCTGCGTCGCCAGGGCGTTGGCGCGTTCCTCAAGTGGCCCAACGACGTGGTAGTTGAGCACGGTGCTCGCGACATCCCCGAGTGGGGGCGCTGGCGAAAGTGCGTGGGCATCCTGTGCGAAGCGGTGCCGGGGCAGGACGCGTTCGTAGCCGGAATCGGCATCAACGTGTCGCAGTCCTCTGCGGAGTTGCCTGTGCCCCATGCCGCGTCACTCGCCACCTTGGGCGCCTCGTCGCTTGACCGGGTGGCGCTGCTGCGCGCGCTCGCGGCGGAGTTGCGCGATGCGGTGCGCGAGTGGGAGGACGGCGCTCCCATCGCCGACGCCGTGGTCGCCGCGTGCGCAACCATCGGCTGGGACATTGTCGTGGACGCTCCCGGCGGTGAGGTGATCACCGGAAAGGCGATGGGCATCGCGGCGAGCGGAGGGCTGGTGGTTCGCACGGCGTCCGGTGATCGTGAAGTGCTCGCTGGCGACATCCGCGTCAGGCGCGCTTAGGTATCTCGGCGGCGACGCCGCAACCCAATGTCCTTGACACGGGCCGGGAGTCCGCGCGCGTACAGCTTGCAGGTGGGATGCTCGTCCTGTGCACAACAGCCCTTCTCGCGATGACCGGAACTCGGCGCCAAAGCCTGGCCTGAACCCTGCGGTGCCAGGGAGCGCTGCCCGGGCGTTCCTTGGCTGGCGGACCACAGCGTCGGCCCTGCTGTTTGTGTGGGGTGTGGTGCCCTTTGGCTGGCGCTTCATCCTGAGGGATCCGGAGGGCTTTGAGGACCTCGCGTTTGTGCTGCTTGCGGTGTTCGCTTACGGGGCCGCGCTGTTCGTGGTGATTCCGGCGTTCGCGTTCACGCTGGGGCGCTGGATTGACCGACGCACCACTCCCCGTGGTCTTGGGCGCTCGCTGATCTCGTTTGGGCTGTGGGGATTTGGCTTTGGCCTGGTGATGGTGCTGCTGGTGGGTATTGCAGCGTTGACGCCGGTGGGGATCGTGGTGCTGCTGGCCGCGCCCACACTTGCGGCGGTTATTGGCCGAGTCCTTGTGGAGCTGCGTGGACGTGGCTGGGCGATCACCTTCTGGGTGACGTTCACGCTTGCGGTGCTTGCGGCGATCACGCTCGTTGGCACGGTGGTGCTGTCAGCGTTCTTCCAGCAGGGTTAGCCCTCGACGGGCTCGATGAGCCCGGGGTCGTTGTTGCGCACGTTGCCCACGCGCTTGTCGACCGCGTGCCAGGTGAGTTCGGGGCCGGGGGAGCGGATCGCGGCAAAGAGGTCGTCTTGGGGTGAGGTGGGGTCCAGCCACACGTCAACGTCTGCTTGGGTGAGCATGACGGGTTCGCGGTCGTGGATCTGCGTCATGACGCCACGGGCGGCGGTGGTGACGATGGAGAAGGTCACGAGCCAGGGGTCGTCTTTCGAGGGGCGCCAGACCTCGGTGAGGCCCGCGAAGGCGAGTGGGGAGCCGTCAGCGGGGGCGATGAACTGCGGGACTTTGCCGTCTTCCGTCACTTGCCACTCGAAGTAGCCGTTCGCGGGGACTATGCAGCGGCGCTTGGCGAAGGCAGTGCGGAAGCTGGGCTTTTCCGCGATGGTCTCTTCGCGGGCGTTGAACATCTTGGCGCCAATGCCCGGGTCTTTAGCCCAGCCGGGGACCAGGCCCCACTTGGCGACCTCGGCGACCCTAGCGTCGTCCCGTGCCCGGATGACGACGCCCTCCTGCATGGGGCCAAGGTTGAAGTTGGGAGGCAGCAGGCGAACCTCGTCCGCGATCGTGGCGATGGCGAAGGAGTCGATGAGTTCCTGCTCGGTGAGGAAGTTCGCGTAGCGGCCGCACATGCGTCCATCGTGGCATGGGGGTGTGACACGGCGCTGGGCGCTGGTGCCCGCGTTTCTGACGCCCACCAGGAGTCGGCGAGACCCAAGAACCCGACACCAGCGCCCACTTCACGGGCCGTGAAGGTGGTGCCGCTTGACAAGGCGACGGGCAGCCTTATCCACAGCAACGGTTGCCAAGATTGGGGGTCGCCACTACCTTCGGCGCATGGGGGGAGACCCGATCATTACGGTCGAATCCCGCGTGCGCGAAGAGATCCGGCGCCGCGGGGTAGATCCCGTGCGCGACGCGGAGGTGGTGCGCGGGCTCATTGAAGAGGTGCTCACCGAGTGGGAAGAGCGCGCGCTCGCCGGTGCCGTCGTGCCGGTGGGCAACCGGGCCGACGCTGCGCGCACCGTGCTCTCGAACGTCGCCGGGCTGGGGCCGCTTCAGCAGTATCTCGACGATCCCGAGGTCGAGGAGATCTGGATCAACCGGCCGTCGCAGGTGTTCATAGCGAGGCGCGGAGTGAGCGAGCTGACGCCAACGATCCTCACGGATGAGCAGGTGCGCGACCTCGTGGAGCACATGCTCAAGCTGAGCGGTCGGCGGTTGGATCTCAGTTCGCCGTTCGTGGACGCCTCACTTCCCGGCGGCGAGCGGCTGCACGCGGTGATCCCGGATGTCACGCGCGAGCACTGGAGCGTCAACATCCGCAAGTACGTGGCAAGGGCGCAGTCCGTTGGCGACCTGGTGGCGCTGGGGACGCTCACCGAACCGGCCGCGAGGTTCCTGGATGCCGCGGTGGTGTGCGGACTGAACATCCTGGTCGCGGGCGGCACACAAGCCGGAAAGACCACCACCCTTGGCGCGCTAGCGGGATCGATTCCCGCACGCGAACGCATCATCACGTGCGAGGAGGTGTTTGAGCTCAGCCTCTCCCATCGCGATGTGGTGGGGTTGCAGTGCCGCCAGCCGTCACTCGAGGGCACCGGCGAGATCGACCTGCGACGCCTGGTGAAGGAGGCGCTGCGCATGCGTCCCAGCCGCATCATCATCGGCGAGGTGCGTGAGGCTGAAAGCCTCGACATGCTCATCGCATTGAACGCCGGCATTCCTGGCATGTGCACGGTGCACGCGAACTCCGCGCGGGATGCGGTGGTGAAGATGTGCACCCTGCCGCTGCTCGCGGGCGAGAACGTGTCCGACCGCTTCGTTGTGCCAACCGTCGCATCTGCGATTGACCTTGTGGTGCACCTTGCCGTCGATGCGCGCGGCCGGCGCCGCGCCACCGAGATCGTGGCAATCCCGGGCCGCGTCGAGGGGGGCGTGGTGGAGCTCGAGCCGCTCTACGTGAACCGCGGCAACGGTTTGGTCCGTGCCGAGGGCTTCCCTCCGCACGAGGATCGCTTCGCCCGCAATGGCTACCGTCTCGCGGAACTGCTGGCGGCCTGACATGACGCTGCTGCTGGGACTGACCCTGGGCCTCGGTCTGTTCTTGGTGTGGACATCGTTCTGGGCGCCAACGGTCGCCGCGCGGCCTGCTCGCGATGGCTGGTCAGCGCGGCTGCAGGATCGGCTCACGCGCGCCGGCGCCCCCGGCGTCACGCCCGCAGCGCTCGTGACCGTCGCCGCAGTGGGTGCGGCACTGGTCTTCCTGCTCGTCGCGGGCACCAGCCGGTCGCCGGTAGTCGCGCTGTGCTTCGCGATCATGGCCGCTCGCGCTCCCTTCGCATTGGTGAGCTACCGCTCGCGGGTGCGGGTTCGCGCCACGCGCGCCGCCTGGCCCGACGCTGTGGACCACTTGGCCTCCGGGATTCGGGCGGGCATGGCCTTGCCGCAAGCCGTGGCTCAGTTGGGCTCACGAGGTCCGGAAGATCTGCGCCCGGCCTTTGCTGCGTTTGCCGAGGACTTCAGAGCTACGGGGCGCTTCAGTGAGTCGCTGGATGCGCTCAAGGATCGGCTCGCGGATCCTGTCGCCGATCGCATCGTTGAGGCCCTGCGGGTCACCCGTGAAGTGGGTGGCACGGATGTGGGGACGATGCTGCGCACCTTGGGCGAGTTTCTCCGTGACGATGCGCGCACCCGCGGCGAACTCGAGGCCCGTCAGTCGTGGACCGTCAATGCCGCCCGGCTCGCGGTGGCGGCACCGTGGGTGGTTCTCGCACTGCTGGCCACGCGTCCGGGAGGTGTTGAGGCGTACAACTCGGCCGCCGGAGCGACCGTGCTTGCCGTAGGCGCTGCTGCAACGGTGGTGGCGTATCGCTTGATGGTGACCATTGGCCGCCTTCCCGAGGAAGCCCGCGTGCTGCGATGACTCTGGCGATGTGGGGAGCGGTCCTGTGCCTCGTTGTGGGGGCGGGCCTCGTGATGTCGTGGATCCTTGCGCGCCGCCCCACCCTCGACGCGCGGCTCGCCCCGTACGTGCGGCCGGTCGACGGTCGCACCTGGGTGGACCACACGTCGGGCTCGCGCTTCGTCGTGACACGGCTGGTCGCTCCCGTGGTTCGCGACGCGGGCAAGATGCTCGAGCGATGGGGGTCGTCCTCCGCCGATGTCAGCGCTCGGCTGCGCAGGGCGGGATCGGGGCTGAGCGTCGAGCAGTTCAGGGCCCAACAGGTCGCGTGGGGCGCGGCCGGTCTCGCCTGCGGCGTTGCGCCCGCCACGCTGCTGCGCGTTGCGCGCGGGGCCCCTCTCCTCGTACTGCTGATTCTCGTGGTGATTGCCGCCATCGTTGGTGCGCTCGGACGAGACGCCGCTCTGACCCGCTCGGCCCAGGTTCGTACCAACCGCATCGTCGCCGAACTGCCGACGATCGCGGACCTGCTGGCCCTCGCCGTCGCCGCCGGTGAGGGCGCCCGGGCGGCGCTCGAGCGGGTGGCGACCACAACGTCGGGCGCTCTGAGTGAGGAGCTGCGACTCGCGCTCGCCGATGCCCGCGCGGGCGAGCCGCTCACACGGGCCTTGTCAGATATGGCTGCCCGCACTGGTGCGCAGCCGCTGCGTCGCTTCGTCGACGGCATCGTCGCGGCAATCGACTTGGGCACGCCTCTTGCCGCGGTGCTTCGCGCGCAGGCTCATGACGCGAGGGTGGCCAGCAGGGAGCAGCTGATGGAGCAGGGTGGCAAGCGCGAGATCGCGATGCTCGTGCCCGTCGTGTTCCTGATCCTGCCCGTGACGATTGTGTTCGCGATCTACCCAGGTCTGATTGCGATTCGCTTGACCGGATAGACCAGTTCAAGGAGGGGAAATGAGACAGATCAACTGGCGCGACGACCGCGGTGACGTACCCGGCTGGGTGCTCATCACGCTCATGACGGCGGGACTCGTGGCCGCCATCTGGGCGCTCGCGGGTCCGGCACTCAGCGATGTCTTCCGCACGGCGATCGATTCCGTCACCGGCGGATGACCAGGGGAGTGCTGTCGTCGAGTTCGTTCTCGTCGGCGCGCTCATCGTGGTGCTCGCCACCGGGCTGCTCCAGCTCGCGGTGACCCTGCACGTGAGGAACATCCTTGTCTCGTGTGCGTCCGAGGGTGCCCACACCGCGGCCCTGGCGGACCTCGACTTGGCCGACGGCGCAAGCAGGGCCACGGAGCTCGCGGAAGCGGCTCTCGGGGGACGTGAGGTCGAGGCGACCGCGCGACATGTGATGGAGGGGGACGCCACGCTGGTCGAGGTCACCCTGACGACTGCCGTGCCGGTGCTTGGGCTGTGGGGCGCAGGCTCCATGAGCGTCCCTGCGCACGCAATTGAGGAGGGCGGCCCATGACCCTGTCCCGACTGCGCGTTGCCGACGACGGCGCGGCGCTCGTGGAGTTCGTGTTCCTTGCGATCGTGCTGATGATCCCCGTGGTGTACCTGGTGCTGACTCTGGCTCAGGTGCAGGCGCGCACTTTCGCGGCGGAGGCCGTCACGCGCGATGTGTCACGAGCAGCAGTGGTGGGTGGCGTCAATGCGTTGCAGGGTGGTGCCACGTACACGGCTGCTGAGCGTGCAGCGAGGGACCACGCACAGTCCGCGCTCGAGCGGACGCTTGCCGACTTCAGCGTGTCAGCGCGCGATGCGGATGTCGTCCTGACATGTTCCGCCTCGCCGTGCCTCGCGCCGGGCTCGGAGATGCAGGTAGCCGTCACGATTGACGTGAGGCTGCCAGGGGTGGGGGCACTGATACCGGGAGCGCTCGTCAGTGTGAGCTCTTCAGGCTCCTCGCCCGTAGATGGGTACGCGCCATGATCCGCCGACGCTTCGACGCCGAAGACGATGAAGGCACCATCATGCTCCTCACCCTGGGCTTCACAGTGCTCGCGCTGCTGCTTGTGCTGGTGGTGTCCGCGGCCACCCACGTGCACCTCCAGCGGATGAGGCTGGTCCACGTGGCCGATGAGCTGGCTCTCGACGCCGCCGATGCTCTCGACATTGCCGCGTACTATCGCGGCGAAGTGGACCTTCCTGAGGGCGAAGCCGTGGTGCCCTTGGCCCAGGCAGCCGTTCGCTCCACGGCGGAGGATCGCGTTGCGGCTGCAGCATCGCGCGCGAACCTGCCGGCGACCCAGGTCGTGAGCGCCACAACGGAGGACGGCTTCAGCGCGACTGTCACTGTGACAACGACCGTGCACCCGCTATTCGGGCTGGAAGCGCTGCTGCCCTTTGCCGAGGGCGTGACGCTTACGGCGACGTCGAGCGCCCGAGCCTACTGAGCGTCGGGCCAGAGGGGAGTTCGGCGGACCTCATGTCCCATTACAACGCAGAGATCTGCGAAACCCGGACCTCATGTCCCATTACAGCGCTCGGGGTGGGTGTGAGCGCTTGAGAGGTGCTCGGGCGGGAGCGGCGCGCCCGGGCGAGGTGGAGCTACGGGGGGAGGCAGACCTGCAGGCAAAGCAAAGGGGCGGCCCACCTGGGTGGACCGCCCCTGATGCTTGGGGTAGGACGGGTTACGCCTTGACGGCGCCGTCCATGATGCCTCGCACAATCTGACGACCTGCCACGAACAGGAGCAGGATCAACGGGATCGTCGCGATGAACGAGCCCGTCAGAATGATCGAGTACTTGGGCGTGGAGCCCGCACGGAGGTTGTGCAGGGCGGGGCCGATGGTCTGCCACGAGGAGCCACCAACCGCGACCAGTGCCCAGATGTACTCGTTCCACGCACCAACCGCCGCGATCAGACCAAGCACGCCCATTGCGGGGCGCAACGTGGGGAGCACGATGTTGGTGTAGACGCGGAACGTGGAAGCACCGTCAACGCGAGCGGATTCGATGATCTCGTCCGGAATCGCGTCCTCGATGAACTGACGCATATAGAACACACCGAATGCTGACACCAGACCTGGAACGGTCACCGCAAAGATCGTATTGATCCATCCGATGCGGTCCATGATCTGGTACGAACCGACGATGCCCAGCTGAGCGGGGATCGTCAGGGTCAGCACCACGAAGTAGAACAGCGCGTCACGGCCCTTGAAGCGCAGCTTGGCGAACGCGAAGCCGGCCAGCGAGCAGAAGAACAGCGTGCCCGCCACGACGATCGCGACGACGAGCAGCGAGTTCATGAAGGACCGCATGAACATCACCGAGTCGTACGACGGGTACGAAGGTGCCACGCCGCCATTGATGATGTCCCAGTTGAAGGAGAAGTACGGTCCCGGCGTCCACGTGGGGAAGCCGTCGACGTAGACCTTGTCTTCCTTCCACGTCGAGATGATGCCCGCCCAGTAGATGGGCCAGAAGCCGATCAGCAGAACGATGGACAGGAGGATGTAGTTGATCCAGCCTGCCGGGGTGTCCTGCGGGGAGCGACCAAGGAGGGCCGGGTTGTTCTTGACAGGAGCCTCTGCGGGGCGCTCAAGCGTGTCCGCGGTCACTTGCGGCCTCCAATCTTGTTCGACAGCCAGCCGTTGAAGGCGGCCACGACCACGACGACTACGAACAGCACCCAGGACATGGCGCCAGCCCAACCGAAGTTCTGCTGGTTCCAACCGGTGTGCCAGATGAGCTGTGCGACGGTGCGCCACAGGTGCCTGTTACCGCCACCAGATCCAGACGCCGGATTGTCGTCGAACTGGACGGGCTCAGCGAACAGCTGGAGCGATCCGATTGTCGACAGGACCACGGTGAAGATCACCATGGGGCGGATCATGGGAACGGTGATGGACCACAGCTGACGCCACGCGCCAGCACCGTCAAGTGCAGCTGCCTCGTAGACGTCCTTGGGGATGGACTGCATCGCTGCGAGGTAGAGCAGGGCGTTGTAGCCCGTCCACTTCCAGTCGATCATGATGATCAGAGCAAGCCATGCGGACCAGCGCTCCTGGCGCCAGTCGAGGCCCTCAATCACGCGGTTGCCGTAGGTGTTCTCCACGCCGAAGAGGCTGAGGATCCAGTTGGCCTGGCCACCGTCGCGGGCGAAGAACGCCGAGAACACGATGGACGAGGCGACGATGGGCGTGATGTAGGGAACCAGAATGCCCACGCGGAACAGCGACTGGGCACGAAGGCGGCGGTTCAGCAGCGAGGCGAGAATCAGCGCCAGCACCAGCTGAGGCACAGCAGAGAGAACGAACAGGCCGAACGTGTTGATCAGCGCCTGCCAGAAGTCCCAGCTTGTCAGCGTCCGCTCGAAGTTCTCAAAACCCACCCAGCGCTTGGTGAACAGGTTCATCGACGTGCCGTCACGGCCGCGGGGGTACTCGTAGCGGTACGACTGGAAGGAGATCAGCGCGCTGTAGACGATCGGGAAGATGCCAAAAGCGACGAAGAGAATGAAGAAGGGAGAAATCAAGATGTAGGGCACGACCGCGTGGTCGAATCGAGCCCAGATGGACGACTTGGGTCCGCGCGGTGCGCGCGGAGAAACGGCGTCGTCCGTGCCAGCGGCTTCGGCCTCAGCGGCCTCCACGCTCTTGGCGGACATTAGTACCTCCGTTGGTATGAAACGCTGGTGAAACCGATGCTATATCCCGCCAAGCGAAACGGGGGCAGGTCGTGAGACCCGCCCCCGTCCACTTGTCAGACAGAGCCGGACTTACGCAGCGGCGTCCGCGTCCTGGGCAGCCTTGACTGCAGCGTCCCAAGCGTCCGCAAGCTTGACGTTGCCAGCCTGGATGTCGTTCAGGACACCCTGGACAGCGGTCGAAACTGCGGCGTTCTTGGGGGCGTAGTAGATCGCGCCCGGGATGTCCTTCGCGGTCTTCGTGAAGATCTGTCCAACGGGAGCGTTGTTGAAGAACTCGTTGGTGAAGTCCACGATGGCCGGGTTGTCGTACAGCGCGTCCTGCGAAGGCAGGTTGCCGACCTCCTGGAAGATAGCGATCTGCTGGTCAGCCTGGATGAGCCACTCGATGAGGTTGTAGGCCTCCTGCGTGGTGTGCTCGTCGAACTGGTCCGGAATGGTCCAGAACGAGCCACCCCAGTTACCACCGGGACCAGGGATGTCAGCGATGTCCCACGCGCCAGCGGTGTCGGGAGCCTGACCCTGGATGTAGCCCATCATCCACGCCGGGCAGGCGAGGACGGCGAACGAACCGTTCGCGAAGCCGGTGTTCCAGTCGTCGGACCACAGCGTGATGCCAGCGGAAAGACCCGCGTCGATCACAGCAACGGCCTGGTCGAACGCAGGCTTGTTGGCCTCGAGGTCAAGCTCGTTGTTCTTGTTGTACCAGGCGTAGCCCGTGCCGAGCTGGGTCTGGACAGGGTTCAGGATGTTCGTGGCGTTGTCCACCCAGAACTTACCCTTGCCAGCCTTCTCCTGGTACTCCTTGCCGAGCTCGATGAAGCCCGCCCAGGTGTCGCCGATGGCGGCGTCAACGTCAGCGCGCTCGGACGGAATGCCGGCGGCCTCGAAGAGGTCCTTGCGGTAGCACAGAGCGAGACCACCGACGTCGGTGCCAAGGCCGATGACGACAGAGCCGTCAGCGTTGGAGGCCTGGGCCCACTTCCACGGCAGGTAGTTCTCCTGGTACTGGCCAGCACCAAGGTCGAGCAGGTTGACGAACGCGTCAGACTGCGCGACGAAGCCGGTCATGTAGCCCTCGTCGATGGCGACAACCTCGTTTGCGCCAGAACCGGCGATGATGGCCTGCTGAAGAGCGTCGTGCTGTGCAGCGAAGTCACCGGAGTTGAGCTTGATGGTCACCCACGGGTGATCGGCCGTGTACTTGTCAACCAGCGACTCCAGGCCAAAGTTGCCCCAGTACTGAACGTTCAGCGTGACGGGGGTCTTGTCCTGGGACGCCGAGGGCTCGGGAGCCGAGGACGTAGGCGTTTCAGTGTCGGTGGAGCAAGCGGAGAGCAGGAGGGCCGAGGCCGTACCAACAGCGAGCACCGTCGCCGTACGGGATCGAGTCCACTTCATTGTTGAATCCCCTTTGGTTCATGCGGCGCCCCCTCGTTGGGACGCAATTGCCACTGTAGCGCCAGACAAAACGTTTCGAACGCCTTGTGTGTCACGGATTGATTACGATCCGGACGCCAGTTGGCGACACTAAACACGGGCCCGGGAACCTACCAGTTGGAAGGTTCCCGGGCCTGCGAGAAACAGTGGTGCTGGATGCGCTCTAGGCACCCGCCACGAGGGAGTTCACGGACACCAGAACGCGCTCGGCGAGGAACGCCTCAGGGTCAACCGCAGCCTCGGACGCGATGGTGATGACCACCGTGTCATCCGGCACAAGAGTGATGAGCGCCTTGTCTGCCACGGCGCCCGGATCCACCTTGTCAGCGAGGATCGTGAGATCCCGGACAAAGCCCTCGGCCTCGATCGTCACCTCGTAGCCTCCGTCCACTGCGCGGGCCGTTGCCGTAAACGGCGCGGCCTCGTAAGCGATGTCCTTGTCCTCCGCGAAGGTCCACACCGCGCGAACGTGATCGTCGTCGCCCGGGTAGCCAGCGTCGGCCACCAGCACCTCGCCCACAGCGTCACCGGCCTCGAGCACATGCGCGGGGACGTCGAGCGTGACGGTCTCGCGCGGGCCGGCGCTCAGGTGTGCCGTGGCCACCGCGAGCTCGGTGCCGTCGAGCGCCATGCGCGTGAAGGTGAGCGTCTCGCTCCACGCCTGATCAGTGTCGTTGACCGCCACCAGATGCGCCGCGCCATCGACGTCGAGAGAACCGTCTTCAGCGCGCGGCTGGAAGGTGAGCAGTCGCGGCGCGAACACCTTCTGCAGCGCGTAGTACAGCGGCTTGGGTCGCTCTTCGCCATCGATCGCCGCCCACGAGGTCACGGGCCAGCAGTCGTTGAGCTGCCACACGATCGCGCCGGCGGTGTGCGGCCACCACGAACGGTAATGAGAGATGCCGAACTCAATGGCGCGCGCCTGATTCAGCGACGTGATCCAGTGCCACGTCTCGAAGTCGTCGCTGTCCGGAAGGTGCGGGACGTAGCCGGCGAGGAGCTTGTCATTGCCGCGGTCGGCCTTCTGGTGAGCGAGCCACACCTCAGAGGTCTTGTCGAAGCCCTCCGGCGGCAGGTTGCGCTGCATGGTCGCCCACGTCGCCGGCCCCTGGAAGCCGAACTCCGAGCAGAACCGCGGCGCGTAGTCCGCGTAGTGGGTGTAATCGATCTGGTTCCAGACCTTCCACTCATGCACCGTGCCCACCGTGGGGTCGTTGGGGTAGACGCTGGCGTCATACGGGTGCGTAGAGAAAGGAGAGGACGGCGTGTAGGGACGCGTGGGGTCGAGCTCCTTGAGGATGGCGGGCAGGATCTCCTCGTAGTACTTCTGACCCCAGCCCTCGAGACCGGCGGCTGCCATGGCCTCCTTCCAGCCCCAGTCCCACCAGCCCCACACGTTCTCATTGGAGCCGTTCCACAGCGCGAGCGATGCGTGCGGTGCGAGGCGAGTGATGTTCTCGCGCGCCTCCGCCTCGACCTCAGCAATGGTCTCGGCATCCTCCGCGTACGCCGCGCACGCGAACAGGAAGTCCTGCCACACCATGACGCCGCGCTCATCGCACACGTCATAGAAGTCGTCGGTCTCGTAGATGCCCCCGCCCCAGATGCGAATCATGTTGATGTTGGCGGACGTGGCCTGGTCGATGCGACGCTCCAGGCGCTCCCGAGTGATGCGCGTGAGGAAGTGGTCGTCAGGAATCCAGTTGGCGCCCTTGATGAACACCGGCTTGCCGTTCACCACGAACGTGAACGCGCCACCGTCCTGATTCACCTCAATGCTGCGGAAGCCCACACGGCGCGCGTAGGCGTCAAGGTGCTCATCCTGACTGTGAAGCTCCACCGTGAGGTCATACAGCGTGGGGTCGCCATAGCCGTTGGGCCACCACAGGTCGGGTTCCGGCACGGTCACCGTGACAATGCCCGACGCTGCGCCCGGCTCGATCTCAACACTCGCCTCACGCCCGGCGACGGTCGCGAACACCTTGAGCGGAGCGTCGGCCGCGCGCTCAATCTCGAAGTGCACGTCCACAACGCCCGTGCCGTTCTGTACCGTGACCAGCGGGCGCACCGAGGCGAAGCGGGCGATGCGCCAGCGCTCGATGCGCACCGGCTTCCAGATGCCGGCGGTCTGCAGGTCCGGGCCCCAGTCCCAGCCGAACGAGCAGGCCATCTTGCGAATCGCATTGAACGGCTGGGGGTAGACGCGGCCTCGCTGCAGGATCTCCTCAGGGTCGCCCTCGATGAGTCCGCGGCGCGCCGCCTCCGCCATGAGCTTCTCGCTGGGCTGGGGGCGGGGCCTGTCACCCAGCTGCTCCTCGCGCTCAAGCGCGTACTCAAGCGCGCTGCGGAAGTCCACCTCGAGGCGGTTGTTGCCGGCAGCTAGGGCCTCGCGAATGTCGAAGCGGTAGGAGCGGTGCATGTTGGCGGTGGAGCCCAGCACCTTGCCGTTGAGCGAGATGGTCGCGACGGTGTCGAGGCCGTCAAAGACCAGGTCCACGCGCTCGCCTTCCGTGACCTCGGTGGCCGCGAACTCGGTCGCGTAGCGCCACGAGCAGCGCCACATCCACTGCAGTTCCTTCTCATTGGTGCCATAGAAGGGGTCAGGGATGAGACCCGCCGCCAGCAGGTCAACGTGAGTAGAGCCAGGAACCACCGCATCCACGGTGACTCCGGCGATCTCAGCAGGTGCCTCCCCACCTGTGTGGGTGAGGGTCCAGCCCTCGCGAAGCGGGTTGGCGACAAGCGTCACAGCGGTCATTGATCGTCCTTGAAAAGTGCGGTGGGGCAACCGCATCAGTCTGCCACGAGCCAGGGGCGAAACCTTTCGGGTACTTAGGTCCCAAGGTTCGGCTCAAACGCGAGCCTACGGTTGACGTATCGGTCAGCGCGGACCACTCACACCGCGAACCGAGCGCCCCACAAGGGCCATAACAGGGAGGCAGCATGACCACCGAAGCCGTCAACACCAACGCCATCAAGGATGACGCGCAGGACCCGCGCGCCCACGCATGGCGGGGCTTTACGCCCGGAACGTGGTGCGACGCGATCGACGTACGCGGATTCATCCAGTCGAACTACACCCCCTACGAGGGCGACGACTCGTTCCTGGCAGGACCCACCGAGCGCACCAAGGCGGTGTGGGACAAGCTCACCGCGATGTTCCCCGAGGAGCGCGCCAAGGGCGTCTACGACGTCGACTGGAAAACCCCAGCGTCGATCACCGCGCACGAGCCCGGCTACATCGACAAGGACCAGGAGGTCATCGTCGGCCTCCAGACCGACGCTCCCCTCAAGCGCGCGATCATGCCGTTCGGCGGATGGCGCATGGTGGTCAAGGAGCTCGAGACCTACGGCTACCCGGTTGACCCCGAACTCGAGAAGATCTTCACGCAGTACCGCAAGACCCACAACGACGGCGTCTTCGACGTGTACCCGCCCAATGTGCGTGCGGCTCGCTCGTCGCACGTGATCACCGGCCTTCCCGACGCCTACGGCCGTGGCCGCATCATCGGCGACTACCGCCGTGTCCCGCTCTACGGCGTCGACGCCCTCATCGAGGCCAAGAAGGTCGAGCGCATGGAGCTCGACATGGAGCGCTCCACCGAGGACGTCATTCGCGACCGCGAAGAGAACTCTGAGCAGATCAAGGCGCTCAAGGAGCTCAAGGCGATGGCAGCGTCGTACGGCTACGACATCTCCAAGCCGGCGACCAACGCGAAGGAGGCGGTGCAGTGGCTGTACTTCGCCTACCTGGGTGCCGTGAAGGAGCAGAACGGTGCCGCGATGTCCCTTGGCCGCACCTCGACCTTCATCGACATCTTCATTGAGCGCGACATCGCCGGCGGTGTGCTCACCGAATCCGAGGCGCAGGAGATCATCGACGACTTCGTCATCAAGCTCCGCATCGTGCGGTTCCTGCGCACCCCCGAATACGACAACCTGTTCTCCGGCGACCCCACGTGGGTCACCGAGACGATTGGCGGCATCGGTGAGGACGGTCGCCCGCTCGTCACGCGCACCTCGTTCCGCTACCTGCAGACCCTGTACAACCTGGGGCCCGCGCCGGAGCCGAACCTCACGGTGTTCTGGTCCGACCGCCTGCCGCAGGGCTTCAAGGAGTTCTGCGCCAAGGTCTCGATTGACACGTCCG
This sequence comes from uncultured Demequina sp., assembly GCA_937925595.1. Next base: position 18,357 of record CALALQ010000073.1, read on the forward strand.
CGCTTCAGTACGAGTCCGACGAGCTGATTCGCCCCGCCTGGGGTGACGACGCGGCGATCGCGTGCTGCGTGTCCGCGATGGCCGTCGGCAAGCAGATGCAGTTCTTTGGAGCGCGAGTGAACCTCGCCAAGGCGCTGCTGTACGCGATCAACGGCGGCCGCGACGAGGTCACCGGCAAGCAGGTCGCACCGGTCTCCGCGCCCGTAGGTGGCGACGTCCTCAAGTATGAGGAGGTCGACGCCGCCTTCGACAAGCTCATGGACTGGCTCGCGGAGACCTACGTCGACGCGCTCAACTGCATCCACTACATGCACGACAAGTACGCGTACGAGCGCCTCGAGATGGCCCTCCACGACAAGACCATCCTGCGCACCATGGCATGCGGCATCGCCGGCCTGTCCGTGGCCGCCGACTCGCTCAGCGCCATCAAGTACGCGACGGTTCGCCCGGTGCGTGACGAGTCTGGCCTGGCAGTCGACTACAAGGTGGAGGGCGAGTTCCCCACCTACGGCAATGACGACGACCGCGCCGACGAGATCGCCGTGGACCTGGTCAAGCGCTTCATGGCGAAGATCCGCAGGCAGCCCACCTATCGCAACTCGCTGCATACGCAGTCGGTGCTGACCATCACGTCGAACGTCGTCTACGGAAAGGCCACCGGAAACACCCCTGATGGTCGACGCGCAGGCGAGCCCTTTGCCCCAGGTGCCAACCCGATGAATGGACGCGACAACCACGGTGTCCTAGCGTCGGCCCTCTCTGTGGCGAAGCTGCCTTACGACGACGCCCAGGACGGCATCTCGCTGACCACCACGATCACGCCCTCCGGCCTTGGCCGCACCAAGGACGAGCAGGTCAAGAACCTGGTGGGCATCCTCGACGCCTACAACGTCTCTCACGGCTTCCACGTGAACATCAACGTGCTGAACCGCGAGACGCTTGAAGACGCCATGGAGCACCCGGAGAAGTATCCGCAGCTCACGATTCGCGTGTCGGGATTCGCCGTGAACTTTGTGCGCCTCACTCGCGAGCAGCAGCTCGACGTGCTGAGCCGCACCTTCCACGCAGGCCTCTAGGCCGGCGCCCACCCAGCGTCCTTTCCCCGGAGGAGTGCAATGACAACGGCAGACCTGCCGACCCCGTACATGGTGGTCGCGGATGAGGAGCTCGCTCACAGCGAGGCCATCCGCGATCACCTGACGGGATCGGTCCACTCATGGGATCTGTCCACTGGAGTCGACGGCCCCGGGACGCGGATGACGCTGTTCATGGCCGGCTGCGGAATGCGCTGCCAGTTCTGCCAGAACCCGGACACGTGGCGCATGCGCGACGGCGTGCGCCACACGGTGGACGAAGTCATCGAGCGCGTCTCCCGCTACACGACCATCATGAAGATGACCGGTGGCGGGCTGACGGTGAGTGGTGGCGAGCCGCTACTGCAGGCGAAGTTCGTGATGAACGTGTTCCGACGCGCCAAGGACCTGGGCATTCACACCGCGCTGGATACCGCGGGGCTGCTTGGCGCGCGGCTATCCGATGATGACCTGAACTATGTGGATCTCACTCTGCTCGACATCAAGTCCGGGCTGCCGGAGACGCATCAGCGCGTGACGGGCAGGCCGTTGCAGCCCACGCTGGATTTCGCCGAGCGGCTGTCACGGCTGGGCAAGACCATGTGGATTCGGTTTGTGCTGGTGCCGGACCTGACCGACGCGCCGGAGAACGTGGAAGCGATCGCCTCGTTTGTCTCGCGGCTCGACGCGGTGGAGCGCCTTGAGGTGCTGCCCTTCCACCAGTTGGGCCGCGAGAAGTGGGCGGCGACGGGGGAGCCGTACCTGCTCGAGAACACCCGGTCGCCTTCGCCCGAGTTGATCGAGCGCGTGAAGGGTCAGTTCGCGGAGTACGGCATCAACGTGATGTAGGCCGGCCGCGGGTGCAGGGTCTCCAGGCTCCTGGCCCTTCATTCGTGTTCAGGAGACCACCACTGCAGGGGGTTCAGGCCCAGGGCCCTGCGAGCGCGGCTTTGGGGAAGTCGGCCCGACGCTGGGGCACGTTCCGTACGCAACCTGGCCCCAGCGTCGGGCTGGCCTGGGACTGGTGCAGGTTCTCCAGGCTCCTGGCCCTGCATCGGTGTTCAGAAGTCCACGCCTGCAGGGTCCTCAGCCCCAGGACCCGGCGAGCGCGCCCGCTCACGGGCAAAAAAAAGCGAGCGCCGGGCCGACTCCTCAGTTGTCGGCCCGACGCCCACGGGAGTGCGGGAAGCGCTCCGCTACGCGGTCAGCGCCGCCGCAAGCTCGTCGAAGACGCGGACGTACTCGTCGACCGCCTCGAAGGTGTGAACCACGGACAGCGTCCACTCCTCTTCACGGCCAGGAGTCATAAAGATTCCGTGGTTCATGTTCCACAGCCATGCGAGGTCGCACAGCGGAACGTCCTGGTTCTCCTTGAAGGTTTCGTAGTCCACGATCTTCGCGGTGGAGAAGGTCACGCAACCCTTGGAGCCGATGCCCACGGCATAGCCGGGGAGGTCGTACTTGTCGATGACCGCCTGGCAGCCGCTCACGATGCGGTCGTTGAGCGCGGCGAGGTGGTCGTAGGCCTCAGGGGTGAGGATCTCAAGCAGCGACGCGCGCGCGGCAACCATCGACAGCGGGTTTCCGTTGTAGGTGCCAACCTGATAGACCGAGTGGTCCTCGACAACGGACATGACCTCTTCGGTGCCACCAATCGCGCCGGACGGCAGACCACCACCAAGCACCTTGGCGAGCGTCACCATGTCCGGCTTCACGCCGAACTTCTCGGTGGCGCCACCGGCAGCAATCGCGAGACCGGTCTTGACCTCATCGAAGATCAGCACGATCCCGTGCTTCTTGGTGATCTCGCGCACTGCCTCAAGGTAGCCGGGCTCAGGGAGCACAACGCCAAGGTTCATCATGGCGGCTTCCATGATCACGCACGCGGGAAGGCGGCCCTCCGCGGCGAGGCGCTCGATGCGACGCTCCATCGCGGGAGCGTCGTTGAACGGCACCGCGATGGTCATGTCGACTGTTGCCTGCGGGATGCCGGCTCCGTAGGGGAGCGAGGCGAGGTTGTCACGGTCGCCGATCTTGTCGTACTCAACTCCAATCGACACCATGACCGTGTCGTGGTGACCGTGGTAGGAGCCGAAGATCTTCATCACCGTGTCGCGGCCGGTGTAGGCGCGGGCGATGCGGATCGCGTCCATCGTGGACTCGGAGCCGGAGTTGGTGAAACGCCACTTGGGAAGACCCCAGCGGCGGGCGAGCTCGTCAGCGACGAGTACGGAGTCCTCGGTCGCCACACCAAAATGCGTGCCAAGCGGGAAGCGCTTCGCGATGGCCTCGCCGATCGCGGGGTGCGCGTGACCCTGCACCATTGAGCCGAAGCCGTTGTGGAAGTCGTAGTACTCGTTGCCATCGACGTCGGTGATGCGGTCGCCGGCTCCGGATGCGATGTAGATGGGCCACGGGTCGCGGCTCTGGTAGGACGACGCGACGCCACCGCTGAGGTGCTGCGACGCGTGCTCGTACATTTCGCGCGACTTCTGAGTGCGCGCGTTGAGGAGATCGGTCTGCTCGGCGATGAGCTGATTGATGCGATCCCGGTCAAGGGTGATGGCCATGATGCCTCCGCCCGCCCGGCCTGGCGACGGGCTTCAGTGCGTCGTACTGGCCCCGCCGCCGGCCTGGCGCTGGAGGGGCATAGCAACTGTGCCGCTGCCAGTGTAATCAGACGCCCGACGCTCCCGCCAAGCGAGCAGGGACAGCCGCCCCAGCGTCGGCCCGGCAGAACGCTCCGCACGGACGATGTGACGGAAGTGAATGGTGGGACGAGCCAAGCCCCGCTCGCGACCACACCAGTCTCACCAGTCACACGGTCCGTGCGGAGCGTTCCGGACGCGAGCATTTGCCAAGGTGGGCTGGCGTCAGGTTGGATTCTCCTTGGGTGCTCCGCCAATGCGTGGGCCCCCCGACAGGGAGTGATAACCCGTGGGTGCCACGGTCTTTGAACGCCAGGCTCCGGATCCTGCGCTGGTGCAGGCCGCGCTCGCGGATTCTCGCCTCACGCCCTTCTGGCTTGACGACGTCGAGCGTCCCTCCTATCCGCGCCTCGACACTGACGCCTCCGCTGACCTGGTGATCGTCGGCGGCGGCTATTCCGGCCTGTGGACCGCGATCCTCGCGAAGGAGCGCAATCCCAGCCGTTCGGTGATCCTGCTGGAGGCTCGGCGCGTGGGCTGGGCAGCGTCGGGCAGGAATGGCGGCTTCTGCGAGGCGAGCCTCACGCACGGCGATGAGAACGGCGAGCGGCGCTGGCCGGAGGAGATGGAGACGCTCCCCCGCCTCGGCCTCGAGAACCTCGACGAGATCCAGGCGACGGTCAAGCGCTACG
>CALALQ010000074.1 GCA_937925595.1 uncultured Demequina sp.
GCAGGCCGTTGAGGATCACGATGACCTCCGCGACCTCGTGGACCAGGACGACAGCGGCGAGTCCCAGGATTCCGAAGAGAGCGAGCGGGAGCAGTGCGGTGATGATCAGCAGCGACAGGATGATGTTCTGGTTGATGATCCGTCGACCGCGGCGGGCGTGATCGAACGCCCGCGGGATCAGGCGCAGATCGTGACCGGTGAACGCGACGTCGGCGGACTCGATCGCTGCGTCGGAGCCGGTCGCTCCCATCGCGATACCGATGTCCGCGCCAGCGAGGGCCGGGGCATCGTTGATGCCGTCGCCGATCATCGCGACCGGTCCCGCCTTCGACAGCTCCCCGATCGCGGTCGCCTTGTCCTCTGGACGCAACTCCGCGCGCACGTCGCTGATACCCGCCTGCGCAGCCAGTGCACGAGCGGTCCGGGCGTTGTCGCCGGTGAGCATCGTCACCCCGAGGCCCTGGCCGGTGAGTGTCCGGACGACCTCGGGGACTTCAGGGCGAAGCTCGTCACGGACGCCGATCGCCGCGACGGGGGATCCGTCGCGGCGGACGATCACGACGGTCATGCCCTGCTCTTCCAGCGTCGCGACCCGTTCCGCGAGGTCGCCGGCGTCCAGCCAGCGGGGACTGCCGACGGTGATTCTCGATCCGTCGACGGTGCCGTCGATGCCGTGCCCGGCCTGCTCGGTCACCTCTGCAGCTGCCGGAGTCCCCGGGGCCGCGGCGGTGATCGCTGAGGCGAGGGGGTGCGTGCTGTGCTGCTCCAACGCGGCCGCCCAGGCCAGAGCCTGGGTCTCGGTCACGCCGATCGCAGTGAGGACGGCGGTGACCGCCGGTTCGTTGCGGGTGAGTGTGCCGGTCTTGTCGACGGCAACGTGGCGGACTGTGCCGAAGCGCTCGAAGACGGCACCGGACTTGATGATCACGCCGAACTTGCTCGCCGCACCGATCGCAGCGACGACCGTCAACGGAACCGAGATCGCCAGCGCACACGGAGAAGCGGCGACCAGCACGACGAGCGCGCGCGTGATCCACACCTCCGGGTCGCCCAGCAGCGACCCGATAATCGCGACGAGCGCAGCGAGGATCAGAACGCCGGGAACGAGCGGGCGGGCGATCCTGTCCGCCAGACGAGCACGCTCGCCCTTCTCGGTCTGCGCCTTCTCCACCAACTCGACGATCGTCGTAAGCGAGTTATCGGTGCCCGCAGCAGTCGCCTCAACCTCCAGCACGCCAGAGCTGTTGATCGCACCGGCCGACACCACATCCCCGGGCTCAACCTCGACCGGGATCGACTCCCCGGTGATCGCCGAAGTGTCGAGGCTCGAGCGACCAGAACGCACAACCCCATCAGTCGCGATCCGCTCACCCGGACGGACCACCATGACCTGGCCGACCGTCAACTCTCTCGCCGGCACCTGCGCGGAGACTCCACCCTGCATCACAGTCGCTGTCTCCGGCACGAGCTTCAGCAGCGCCCGCAGCCCGCCCCGGGCCCGATCCATCGCCTTGTCCTCGAGCGCCTCAGCGATCGAATACAGGAACGCCAGCGCCGCGGCCTCTTCGACGTAGCCGAGGATGACCGCGCCGATCGCGCTGATCGTCATCAGCAGCCCGATGCCGAGCTTGCCCTTGAACAGCTTCCGGATCGCGCCAGGCGTGAACGTCGACGCGCCCAGCAGCAGTCCGGCCCAGAACAGCACCAGCGCCGGGATCTCGAGGCCGGACCATTCGAGGACCAGACCGGTCAGGAACGCGACACCGGAGAAGACCGGCAGCAGGATCTCGCGGTCCTTCCACCACGGCTCATCGTGGTCATCGTCGTCGTCGATCTCCACCTCGTCGACCTTCGACCCCGTCACCGCGCTCACGCGCCTGCCCCCGGATCGCAGCATCCGGGCACCGTGCACGCAGAATCCACGCACGGCGAATCCTCATCCACCGCGAGCGTGACATCGATCAGAGACGTGAGCGCAGCCGCGAGGTGCGGATCCGCGATCTCATAGCGAGTCTGCCTACCCTCAGGTTCAGCAACGACGATCCCGCAATCACGGAGACACGTGAGGTGGTTGGACACATTCGAACGCGTCAATTCCAGCTCGCGCGAAAGTACAGCAGGGTAGCTCGGGCCACCGAGGAGGGTCATCAGGATCCGAGAGCGCGTCGGATCCGCCATGGCTCGGCCGAGCCGGTTCATGACGTTGAGGCGTGAAGCGATAGTCAGCATGCACTGAACTATACAGTTCGCACTGACTTATCGGTAACTTGTAATCGATGTCCGCGTGTGGCCTTCCCGCCGAAGGCCCTGAAGGCACACTCCGACCGGCAGGCCTCGTCGATGTCGGGACAGCCGTCGACGTGGACCTGAGCCCCGCGCAGCTGCTCCTGCAGCTGAGTCAGGACGCGGAGCTGACGCTCGACGGCGGCGATCTGCTCGGCCAGCAGCGGCTGCATCGCGGCCTTCACCCCGGTGCAAGTGCCCTCGTCGGCGAGGTCGAGGAGGTGGCGGATCTCGGGTAGCTCGAGGCCGAGGCGCTTGGCTGAGGCGATGAAGTCGAGGCGCTCGAGGTGACTCTCGTCGAAGTCGCGGTACCCGTTCGGGCTCCGGCGCGCAGCGAGGATCCCGAGGCGCTCGTAGTAGCGCAGCGTGCTCGACGGCACCCCGCTCCGCTCCGCGACCTCGGAGATCTTCATCCTCTGACCCTAGGATCTGCCGACTTGACCTTCAACCCGGGTTCAAGGTCTAGCGTTTTCGAGGCGGCGTCAGTGGCCGTTGAGCATCAGGTTGGAGGGCAGGTGCGGAAGAGCGTGGAATGGATGGAGCGGCACCAGGTCGCGCTCTACCTCGCGGGGCTGGCGCTCGGGGCCGTCGTCGGGCTGCCCTGGCCCGAAGTCGCTCACCCCGCCGAGCGCGCGATTCACCCTGCGCTGGCCCTGCTGCTCTACGCCACGTTCCTCGGTATCCCGTTCGGCAGGCTGGGCCACGCGTTCCGCGACTGGCGGTTTCTCTCCACCATCCTCGTCGTGAACTTCGTGCTCGTGCCCATGGTCGTGTGGCTGCTGTCGCGGATCGTCGCCCACGACAAGGTGCTCCTTGTTGGCGTGCTGTTCGTGCTGCTGACCCCGTGCATCGACTACGTCATCGTCTTCGCCGGGCTCGCCGGCGGCGACAAGGAGAAGCTCCTAGCGGCCACCCCGCTGCTGATGCTCACCCAGATGCTCCTGCTGCCGCTGTACCTCTGGCTATTCGTCGGCGCAGAGTTCGTCGGGTCCCTGGACCTCGGCCCGTTCGTCGAGGCATTCGTTCTCATCATCGCCCTGCCGCTGATCGCTGCCGCGCTCACGCAGCTCGCCGCTGCACGCTGGCGGATCGGAAGGGGGATCGAGCGCGTCGCCATCGGGGCGATGGTGCCACTGATGGTCGCCACGCTCGCGGTCGTCGTCGCCTCGCAGATAGCCGGCGTGAGTGCTCAGCTCGGTTTGCTCTTGCTCGCGGTGCCCGTGTACGTCCTGTTCGTCGCGGTGATGGTGCCAGTGGGGACGCTGGCGGGCAGAGTCGCGGGCCTCGACGTGCCAGGCAGACGGGCGATCGTGTTCAGCGGTACGACCCGGAACTCGCTAGTCGTGCTGCCCTTGGTACTTGCCCTGCCCACAGCTTTCGACCTCGCACCGCTCGTCGTCGTGACGCAGACGCTGGTCGAGCTGGTCGCCATGGTGGTCTTCGTCCAACTAGTCCCGAAGGTCGTTCACACGATCCCACGCTGATGAATACGCAACTCAGCAACAATCGGCGCTACCAGTAGCAGACGTTGCGCTCGGCGCGGGCGTCGCTCTGGGAGCGCTCCTCGCGTGGCGTACGTCTCGTAACTCACAACAGGGAACTGATGACGTCAAGCCGTAGCTGCGCGAGCGTAGCGACGATCGCGAATAGTGCGACGACGACCAGCGTCAGCCATGGCCAAAGTGCCTCACCCAACCGCGCCGCCGCTGCGCCGTACACGCCGCGGCGGAGATTGCGGCCGGTGACGAAGATGAGCAGCGGTATGGTCACGGACCACACCACGAGGCACCAAGGGCACAGCGTACCCAACACGTAGATGCTCTGCGATATCAGCCATCCCACAAAGACGAAAGCCGCACCGAGACCGGCGTTGAAGAGCACCCAGAACCAGCGGGCGAAGCGAGGAACCGCCCAGACACCCACACCAACGCCGACGACAAGACTGAACCCGATGAGTCCCAGAAAGGGGTTCGGGAACCCGAGAACCGCGCCTTGCCAGCTATCGAGGTTGGCCGAGCACTGCACCAGGACGGACACGTCGCAGCTGAGCGCCGCCCCGGGGTTCCGGAGTTTCTCGACCTTCTCGATGGACAGAGCGAGCGACGCCACGAGACCGAGAGCGCCTGCGACGATGAGGAAGCCGCCGAAGCCCCGCTCGCGGGGGTTTGTCGTGTCATCGGTCATGACGGCCGCCGGGTTGCTGTCGGGGGGATGCTGATGAGGATGCCCGCGGTGATGACGAGGACGGCTGCGACAATGTGGGCGGTTAGCCACACGGGCCCGTCGAATGCGAACGGGTATACCGGGTTCCATAGCACCGCGATCGCAACCATCGGCGGCGCCCACCACCATTGCCGGGCCTGGACCGCGAACCACCCTATGACGAGGGCGAGGATCGCCACGATGAAGCAGATGACGAGGGCGCCCGGTCCAGCGATGAGCGGGATCCCTGCCAGCAGCGCAGCACCGGTGAGCATGCCGGGGATCAGTGCGTTCCGCTGTGTCGGAGAAGGGGTAGGTGGTTGTCGGGTCATAGCTGTTCTCTGTTCCATTCTGCCGGGTCGCGGCGGGTCGGGGTGTTGAGGTGGGCAAGGTAGTCGTTGTAAGCGTCGAGTTCCGGGTCGCCGTCGCGGTCTATCCGTGCATCGACCGCGACGGCGAGGCGCGTGTCGTCGCGGAACCAGCGGTGAAGGATGACAAGCAGTATCAGCAGCGTTGGTCCTTCGCCGTAACCCCATGCCAGTCCGCCTGCTAGCCCCTGGTCAGCGAGCGGGTCGATGCCCCAACTCTGTGGCGGCGTGGCGAACGCGTCGATCAGCACGCGGCTGCTCATCATCACGATCACACCGAAGAAGGCGTGCAGAGCGAGCTCGACGAAGACGTCCAGGAGTCTGCCGGCGTGACCGTGGCGTCCACCGAGCGGACCGTCGGAAAGCACGGGGATGTGGAACAGGACGCCGGCAACCAAGAACAGCGCCTCCAGCGCCGTATGGCCCCCGCTGAGGCTGAGGGCCGCGTCCACGATTCCGGTGAAGTAGAGACCGTAATAGGCGACCAGGAAGAGTGGAATTGTGACGCCGGGGTGGACAACCAGGCGCGCCCACCGACTCCTGAGCGAGCCGGACACCACGCCCCGAAGGCGACGTCCCCATCCTCGCTTCGGCGTCGCCTCTAGCAGCAACCGTCCCGGCGACCCCCACACTAGAAGTGGGGGGACAGCGATCATCAGTGTGAGTTGCTGGAACATGAACGCCGAGAACAACACGGTGCCGTACGCGTCGATTTCGGTTCCGGTGGTAACCGTGAGTAGCGCGCTGCCGCCCACGAAGGAGAGGGTGCGGAGGACAGACCACCGCGCCCCCGTTCGCCACAGTCGGATCGCTCCGGCGAGGTACAGCACGCACATCAAGGCGGCGAGCAGTGCCAGCACGGGGACCCGGTGAACCTCGAGCTGGAGCATCGTGTTCAGCGTGGGCGGGTCAATCGGATGCGGCACTGACCCGCCCGCGCTGGCAGCGTTCATTCGTGGTCTTCTTCACCTGCAGAGGTGGCCTGCTCCTCCGCATGGGCCTGCTTCTTGTGCGCCGACGCGAGCCGCAGCACCATCACGAGGCCTGAGATCAGCACCGTCGCCAAGCCCCCCGTCGCGATCAGCGGGAAGAGCGCACTGCCTGACGGAGCGCCACTGTGGATGTCGGCGTTTGCCGCGGCGAACGCCGCAACCGTCGCCGCACCGGATAGCACGAGACTCACCTGCGCACCCGCGCTCCCGGAAAGCCGCGAGTTGGGCAGCGAGCTGGCCCTGCGGAGGTTCTTTTCGCGTTCACGGGGTCGTTCGATCCGTGTGAGCCTCACCGTCTTCGGGCGTGGCGGTCGCACGCGAGCGGCGCCGGGCGAGGCGGATGCCCGCGTAGACCGCGGCCCCAACGACCACCACGGCTGTACCGATCAGCATGGCGAGTAGTACCTGCCCGCTATCACGGTCAGCTGGTTCCGATTCTCCGGGTGCGTGCCCTCCCTCGGAGGCCGATGAAGGCGAGGGCGTGCGTGTGAGCGGTTCGGAATCACCCACCGTGAACGGCACGATGTCCGATATCGGGTGCCCGTCGGACGAGACGACACGCCACTGGATCTCGTAGCCGGCGTCGGGCATGTCCGGTGCCAACTCGACGGAGACGGTCGTCTCGGATACCACCGGTTCGCCAGCAGCCCAGTCGCGTCCGCTGCGGTCGACGATGGTGACCTCCGCCCCATCGGCGAGCATGTCGTCCGAGAAGATTAGGGTCACGCTGACGGGTGCGCTGGCGAGGCGTTCGCCCGGTGCGGGAGAACTCGAAACAAGGTCGTCGTGAGCGGACGCGGGAAATGGAGCCATGAGGACTGCGCCGACGGCAACAACGACCGCGACAGCGGCCCTGGTGAAAAAGTCGGTAGAGCGCAAGATGAGCCTTTCTGTTGTGGGTTGATGAGGACGGCGCACACGTGAGCAGCGCGCGGGACAGTGCACATCCCGGTGACGTGTTGGGCGCCATCGGCGAGACAACTCGTCAGGCGGCGCGTGCGCGCGTTGCAAGTGAGCGAGCGAGGCGCAACGGAGCCGTACGCGGGCGCCGACTCCCACTTTTCGCTGTTTCGAAGTGCTCCTGACGCCACATGTCGCGACCGGGAGCGGGCCTGGGCCCGACGCGGCGCCTTCGGGGTCGCCCCGAATCAGTTGGAACTCCCGCCTCATGGGCGATCGGTCACGTAGCGTGCGATGCGTGCGGCGTCTCGCCACACCCCTGCGATGGTGTCAACGCGCGCACCGCCATATCGGGGCATCCCCGCAATGAACAGCCCTGGCATGTTGGTCGTGCTGCGGAGACGGCCCGGATTGATCGCCGGGAGCCAATCGTCGCCTGATTCGTAACCGGTGGCGAAGATCACTGAGGTTGGTGTGGTCCGCACACCGTCGGCATGCGTCACGACTGCGCCCTCCGCGCCTGTGGACGCCTCGACGATGGTGACGCCGATCCGACGCAGACGCTCGTAGCTGTTACCGAAGATCGGCTCCCGAATCAACCCGCGCCCCGTCCACGCGCGAGTTTCTTGAGCCATGGACGGATACCGCGACGCGTGGCGCTCCCGCCTGGGCGTTCGGACCGACAGTGTCACGTGATGCGACGCAGCGAGCTCCTCAGCGATCTGCACGCCACTGTTGCCGCCACCCACTATCAGCACGTCGCCGGCCGGTATCTGGCGCGGATAGAGGTACTGCGAACTGTGAATCGCGACGCCTGGCACCGCCAACGACCGGGACCAGGAGGGGAGGTGAGGATGCGCAGCCGCTCCGGTCGCGCACACCACATTGCGCGTCTGCACGGTCCCCCGAGTTGTAGACAAGACCAGCGTGGAACCATTCCCCGGATGCTCCACTCCGATCGCCGAGACGCCCCAAATCGTTTCCACTCCAAGGGCCGCTTCGACGACGGTCAGATAGTCGGCCATCTCGTCGGCGCGAGGGTGGCGGCGGGAGTCACCGGGGAAACGGCGCGGCGGCAGGACACTGTGTTGCGCATCGCTTAGCAGGGCCATGGAGTGCCATCGCGACGCCCAGCTGCGCTGGCCCGGAGGAGCAGCGTCTATCACGACAAAGTCGCGCTGAGGCTGCAGGCCCTGGTATGTCAACGCCGCTGCGACTGCCAGACCTGATTGGCCTGCGCCCACGATGATGACCCGGCGGTGGGAAAGACCCACACGAGTCACTGGGGCCACCCCGCGAACGCTGACCCGACGTGATGGCAGGGTTGCGATGAACCGTCCCGCCTGTCAGGGGCGGGCGGCCCGAAGCGATTCTCAGCCAAGAGAACCACGATCAACGCCGCCAACAGCGACATCGCGGCGACACTGGAGGCGACAACGATCGCCTTGTACGAAACTCCCATTTCTTGGGCACTCCAAACCACATCAACGGCACAAGACTGATCCGGGCACGCCCGGAAACGGCCGCACGAAACGTGCGGCGTGCCATATCTCAGGTTCGGGACACGCCCAACTGGAACAAGGTCAAAGTGCGAGCTGCGAACAACCTTGGGTGCGCCGTATCGTGCGTGGCTACGCGACGCCTCCGTTGCAAAGGAGAGTCTCCCGGTGAGCGGAGCGAATTCCGCACCGCCGCGAGCAGGGTGAGTCCACACAACACGCCGAGAGCGCAGATCGCTGCGCTGATCGCAAGGTCAGACCCTTGTGAACTTCCTTGCAGGGCCTCGTCGGTGGATGTCACGTCGGACGCAGACGAAACCGCCGCCTGACCGGCTGCGGGCACGCTGCTCTGTTCCGGATGTGCGGAAGCAGCCGCCCCGACTACGAGCAGAAGGGCGAGACCGAGGTTGATAATGAGGCGCGTTATCAGCATCGCGTGATCTGGCCTTTCCGGGCGGAGAGCTCGGCGTGAGGCGATCACACGCCCAGCCTAATCGGTTCGCACCCGGAAAGTGCACGCGATCAATCAGGAGGAATGCAGCCGCCCGCCGACAGCACAGAGTTGCTGGCGGTGGGCGCAACCTGCCGATCAGCAGAACACACTCGCGTAAGCGAGGTCGTCAGCGCCGTTGGGCAGGAAGCGCGCGACAGCGCGGCTCAGGCCGCGTTGAGGAGGCGGCGGACCCACGCCGCCTCCTCTCCGTGGCGCGTCGCTATTCAGAGGGTGCCGACTGGGCTTCCCGGGGCAACGAGACGATCCCGCTCGCACCGGCGATGAGGATGTCCCCGTCGTTGGTGATGGCGATCGCTTCCGGTCCGTCTCCCGCGGCACCCACTTGCGTCCACTCATCAGAACCGGCGGCGGTCACCCACACGGTGAGATCGGTCGCCACACCGACTATCCGCTTCCGGTCGGGAGAGGAGTTCAGCAATGCAATCAATGGCGGCGTCCCCGGCCATGCACCGAAAGTCGCCCCCGCGTCGGCGCTGGTCAGCAGCCCGTCGGTGGTGGAGGCGATGAGGCGGTTCTCCGCGTCAACGGTGAGGTTGAACGCTTCGACGGACGCGCCGGTGGGAACCCAGGATGCGCCCGCATCGGGACTGTGCAACAGTTCGGCGCTGTCGGTCGACAATCCGAACACGGTGCCGTCGGGTGCGGCGGTGAGCACGTGGAAGTCCTTCGATCCGGTGAACGCCATCGGCGTCCACGTCCGCGCACCATCGGTGCTGCGGATGATGCCGAGGTGGGGTGCGCCCAGGTCGGGTGGGGTGTCGGGTCCGGGGTGACCGGACGCCAGAAGGACGTCGTCGATCGCTGTGAGCCCCATGGCGTCGAAGGCGGGCCCGTCGACGGGTGCCCCGAGTTCCCCGTCCGCGGTGGCGGTGTAGATGCCGTCATGGGTGCCGATGAGGAAGCCGTCCCCTGCGGGGTCCGGGACGATGCCGTGGACGTGGGCGATTGATGAGGACGGGGTCGCCTCCGGCGTGGGTGCCGGTGCGGTTGCAGCGCACCCGGTGAGCACCAGTGCGGCCGTGGCGCCGAGCGCAACCCCGAGGAACGACCGGCGCGACGGTCGAGTCGCCCGAGAGCGGAAGGTGGAAAGAGACGGTGTGTTGACGTAGCTGTGCTTCATGGTCGTGGACCTGCAAGCTCCACCGGGGAGTGAGGCGGGTTGCCCGCCCCACTCGCTCCGGTCAGAGGCTGGCGAGGATGTCCTCCATGGTCGCGATCTCAGCCGTCTGGTCGTCGACGATCTTCTGGGCGAGGGCGACAGCGTCCGGGTTCTGGCCGTTGTCCACCTGTTCCTGCGCCATCGTGATCGCACCGTTGTGGTGCTCGATCATCTGCTCCAAGAACAGGCGCGACGCCTCGGGACCGGTCGCGGCCTCCAGGGCCTGCATGTCGTCCTCTGTCATCATGCCGTCGCCGTGGCCCATGTCATCCGTGCCCATTCCGGAGTCGCTGGCGCCCCACTCCTCCAGCCATCGCTCCAGTTGGTCGATTTCGGGTTGCTGCGCGGCTTTGATGTCCTCTGCCAGGGTGGTCACTCGAGGGTCGACGTCCTCTTTGGTGAGCACAGCGTCGGACATCTCGATCGCCTGTCGGTGATGTTCGATCATCATCGTCGCGAACATGATGTCGGCTTCGTTCGCGTTTGCCGCGGGGGCGGAACTGCTGCCGTTGCCGTGGTCCATGCCGGGCATGCCGTTGCCTGTGGTGCCGGTGTCCGAGCAGCCGGCGAGGGCGAGGACGGCGGTGAGGGCGATCGCGGGGGTCGCCAAAGTGCGGATCTTCATG
>CALALQ010000075.1 GCA_937925595.1 uncultured Demequina sp.
GAACAAGGACGACCTGGTCGACGGTCGCCGGCTCGGAGTCGAGCTCATCTGCAGCCCCAGGGCGCCGCCGGCCTTGCCGACATACAGGACCTCGGCGCCGTCGCGCCAGGCTGCCTCGAGGGTTCCGGTGTCCGCCGTCAGCGGTCGGCGCTTGTGCATACCCCCCACGCTCTCGGCGAGGAACGTCGGCCGCGGGGCCGGGGGAGGGGTGACGACGTAGACGCCCGGGTCGACGGACAGGTCGTCCTTCTCGAGCTCACCGAAGGGCTTCCAGCCGACGAATCCGAGTCTCTCGAACCCTGCCCTAGACCACTCGATCTCCATCGCCTCAACGTAGAGCAGTCGCGGCCCTAGCTGTCACCCACACCGCCCGAGACAGCTGCGGACGCTCACGTAAGGAGGCGTGGGAGTGCCATCCCGGCGGAGGAGACCGCTTCGCGGCCGAACCCCCAGACCGCCAGGTACCAGACGCCCGCGATGACAGCTACCGTCGCGATCGCCACGAGCAACACGATGAGCCACCGCGGTAGGCGTTGACGGCTCGAGGTTTCTTCGGAATCAGCCATAAACTGCGATCAACCCTCTCTGATCTCCCCGGCCAAGGTGGCGCTGACCAACATTGCAGGTACCGGTGGACTTCACCATCACCTGCCCCGACGTCAGGTCCGCCACGTGGCCCAGTCCTACGGCGTGACCGAACTCGTGGGTCGCTACGCCCTGCAGGTCATAGCCGGAGGAACACGACGATGCATTGGTGTTCCAGCTGCGACTGGAGTTGTCGAACTTGATGTCGGCCTCGACGAGCTCGCCGCCGAGCGCCCAGTAGGTGCAGGCCCAAGCCAGGTAGCTGCCGTCGATGGGCCCGAACGAGACTTCGCTGACGAAAGAGCGTCCGGTGCACGAGCCTGCTGCGTTGATGCCGGCGTAGACGGTCGTGGTTCCCTCCCGGACGATCGTCAGGGCACTGTTGCGGTTCCCGCAGCTGCCGCTCGTCCCGTTTGCCACGGCGTTCGCGGCCGCGGTGATCCGCGCCGACGCGCCGGAGGGTGCGCCCGCTGAGTTGTAGCTGTATCGGTACTCGTGCGCGGATAAGCGCCACCAGTGGCCGCTCCAGTTGTAGGGCGCGGACGTGCTGCATTTCGACGTCGTCGGTGCGCTCCCGCCGACGATGATCTCCTCTGCGAGTTCAGATTGAAGATCCTCGATCGCATCCGGATCGCCCGAGAAGACGTCCTCGACGGCCAGCGCCAGGTTGCCCGCTTCGTCGCGGTACAGGCTCACGTCGTCCGCTTCTGGCATGCCGTCCTCCGTCAGAGCCCAGGAAGAGATCCCTTCGCCAGGCTCAGGGACGGGAAGCTCCCGGCCGTCGTCGAGGACAACAACTGCGTCGTGGAGATCGCAACCTGTCGCGTCGAGACCGGACAGCGACGCAGCCATCAGCTGATCCCCGCACTCTGGGCTCTCGTCGGCAACGAATGGGGCGACTTGGGTCAGGCCGATGATGAGTAACGCGGTCGAGAATACTCTTGCAAGGTTCATTTGCTCCGTACCCCCAGATGTACTCGCGAGTTTTGCGGATGAGCCTGGCAGAGGGGGAATCCCCACGTCAACAATGAAAATTCAGACCGCCGGTGCGGCCGCTTCACCCGCAGAGGGAGGGGGGTCGAGCCATCCGGTCCGACACTGTACAGGCGCCCGTGATTCATCAAGGTTCGGCCGTCCATGCGAGCGACAGATGCCGGACCGGAAGAGACATCACATGGATACCGTTCGTACGTTCAAGACCCTCGCGAAGCAGCAGCTCAAGGAACAGCGCGCGCGAGGTAGCGAACACCTCTCGCTGCAACAGGTACAGCACGTACTCGCGCAGGAAGCTGGTTTCACAAACTGGAGCTCGCTGCTCTCAGCCGACGACTTCGATCGCCGACTCGCGCTGCTCCTGCGTCAGTGGCCGCAGCTGACCTCAGCCGGTATGGACGGCACCAAGGGCGCCGCCGTCAGCGACCGCGAGTGGCTTGCCCTCACGCCCGAGGAGCGCGCCTCAAAGTACGCAGACGCGCGCGCATCCCTGCGCTCGGAGACCGCCGCGATCCGCTGGGTGCACGACTGGCTCATCGAGAACGTCGCGCCCACGAAGAACCTCAACCAGATGCGCACGAGCTATGGCCTGAAGCACCTTGCCGAGCATCTCCGCGGTGAGTACCTCACCAACGGTGCGTTCATCGCCGGAGCGCTCCTCGCGGGGTTCACCTCCGATGTGACGACGCCCGACCAGCTGGCCCGCAACGTGCACTTCAACATGAGCCAGCGGGATATCCAGCTCGAGGAGCGGCGGCGAGACGCGTTGCGTGACGGGCGGCCGGCGCCGTCCAAGCCCGCGCGCGTGAGTGAAGACGATGCGCCGTTCCATGCCTGGCTCATGCGCCAGGTGCGGCGGGATGACCCGATCGGCGACCTCGCCCGCGACTACGCCGAGGGTGTGCGTCGTGGTGAGCACGACATCCTGCCGGATGCCAGCGCGGCGATCGAGTTCTTCAGCTCGATCATCAGCAATCTGCCCGTCTACGACGTGGCTCTCGCCGCTGTCAGCGAATGGTTCCAAGCCGAACCCGACGCAGCGCCCGTCCGCACCGCTCAGATCCGCTCATCCTCCGCCGACCACTCCGGATGGGGTGCTGGCGCGGGTACGACCGAACGCATCACGTCCGTATGCCCGTGTGGCGAGGGCACGGTCATCGAGGAGCACGAAAACACGCCCGGGTTCAGAGAGCACGATGCGTGGATCGACTGTGACCGCTGCCGCTCCGAGTGGTCGTTGGACAAGAGTCGGGGTGCGTCGGGCTGGGTCCTGCGCCCTACGGTCATCGTTGCGAGGTAGCCGTCCTCGACGGCTGACCCCCGCACCCCGCGGACGCAGACCCCAAAGGGTCCGCCTCAGTGGTGCGGGGGTTCGCCCGCCGGTTAGAGCTCGATGTCGAGGTAGCGGGCGACGACAGCCATCAACGCGCGGTAGTCGTCGGGGGAGAGCAGGCCGACCATATCGCGGACGTAGCGGTCGTCGATCGAGCGGATCTGCTCGACCAGCAGGCGGGTGGTCTCGCCGAGGACTTCCACCTCGGGGCGCACCACGGACGGCTGGGCGCTTCTCGAGGTGGGGACCACGGTGACCACCGACAGCCCGATGTCGGTGGGTGAGACCACCACGCCGTATCGTTTGCCGCCCTGCTCGTGGCCGCGCGGGTGGCCGAGGTCGATCTGGTAGACGCCGCCGCGGATCACCAGGCGTCAGCTTCGGTGTTCAGGTCCTCGTCGGCCAGGGTCGCGGCCTCGCGGCGCAGCTGGTCCTCCCACTGTTCTTGCTGGACCCGGCGGATGCCCCGACGTAGGACGTCAGTGACGCCGGCTCGGCTGCCCTTCATCAGGTCGACCAAGATGGCGGCGTCCTCGGCGTTCACTCGCATGGTTACGCCGGCGCTCTGGGTCTTGCCCTCGATTACGTCAAGGAGCCGCTGTTCGGGGGTGATGGTAGCCATAGCCCTAGTGTAATACATCTGTATCACGCAGAGGTAGAGATGGATCCGAGTGCTTAA
>CALALQ010000076.1 GCA_937925595.1 uncultured Demequina sp.
CGAACCCATCGCCACCGAGCAGATCGACGCCGCGCTCGCGCTTGTGCCCAAGCCGGACATGATCCTGCTCAACGGCGGCGGCAACGACATGCTGCGCCCACGCTTCCAGATGGAGCGCATCCTCCAGTTCGCCCAGCGCGCCATCGATGCGTGCCAGGAGGCGGGCGTGCGGCTCGTGATCGTCACCGGCGGTTTACCCACTCCTGGGCTGCCGCTCGCCAAGCGCATGACGCGCCTTGGCCACGCGTACCTCGCAGCGGTCCAGGACCTGTGCGAGCGCAACGGCGTGGAGCTCATCGTCAACTGGCGTGACCCGGCGTTCCCTGACCGCCGCAACTGGTCAGACGACCGCCTCCACCTCAGCCCCACCGGTCACGCTCGCGTCGCCGCAAACGTCCTCACCGCCCTGGGCCACCCCACGGACCCGCCCGCACCGGGCGACGAGATCCCCGCCCCCACCTTCCGCGACCAGGTCCGCTACACGCGCGTTCACGTGCTGCCTTTCATCGGTCGCAGGTTGACCCACCGGTCGAGCGGCGACGGCCACCTGCCCAAGTACCCCGACTGGACGCAGCTCCAGGTCGCCGCCTCCTAGGCTGTACCCGTGACACTCCACGCCGTCGGCACGTATGAGGGCCAGCCCGGCCCGGTGGCACTCTTCCTGCATGGCTGGGGCGCCGACGAGCGCGACCTCGCGAGTCTTGCAGCCTACCTTCCCGACGGTCTCGAATGGCTCTCTGCCCGCGCACCTGAGCGGCACCCGGCCTTCGGTTATGCCTGGTATCAGCTCGACACGGAGGATTCCTTTGCCAATGTCGAGCGCATCGCCGCCGCAACGGAAGCCCTGTGGAGCTTCCTTGACGAGGCTGTGCCGGCCCCAGCGTCGGTCATCCCCATTGGCTTCTCCCAGGGCGGGCTCATGGCCTCCCAGCTGCTCCGCACGCGACCCGAACGGGTGATCGCCGCCGCGATCCTCAGCGGTTACGTCGCCCCGGGTTCGCTCCCGGCCGACGCTGCTGTGGGCGCCGCCCGACCTCCCGTGTTCTGGGGCCGGGGGAGTGCCGACGCGGTGATCCCGCGGGGCGCGATCGAGAGCACAGAGGCGTTCCTGCCGATGTACACGGACCTCGAGGCGCACGTGTACCCGGGACTCGCGCATTCGGTGAGCGAGGAGGAGATCGTCGACCTGAGCGCGTTCCTGGGTCGCGTGCTCGGCTAGCGGCTGAAGCGGAACGCGGGCAGACCGCGACGGAGCACGAGCCACCCGGCAAACAGCAGGTTGGGCACCCAGCACAGGAACGGCACGATCACGTAGCCCCACAGGAACGCCGTGCGGTTGTCGGCGCCCGTCGCGGAGGCGTAACCCACCGTGATGAGGGACATCCACACGCGCAGCGTGACGCCCGCGCAGCTCGTCGACGAGATCCTGGCTCCCCACCTGCGCTGACGTACGGCCCTCCTCCACACATTTTGCGTTGCCCGTGACAAGTGCAGGAGATCTACCAGGAACTTTGAACTTGACCGGGCGGTCAGCCACCCAAAAGTGTGGAGGACGGACGCGGTGGCGGGGCGGCGGCGCGGCCGTCGCGCTAGTTGGGGTACTCGACGCTCGCGCCGGGGATGTCGTTGCGCTCGAGATTCCGGCGCACGAAGGGGCAGCGCGGCACGATCGTGTCGCCTCGCTCTACGGAGTCCGCGACCGCGCCCGTCACGAGTTCGGTGCCGCGTCCTTGGCCGGAGAACGCCTCCACGGTCTCCGTGTGGGTGAACACGATGCGGCCGTCGCTTGCGAGAAAGTCCGCGAACGCCGCGAGCTCGCCGTCAACGTGGAGTTCGTAGCGGCCGGCGCCGTCATTGCGCGTGATCTGAGAGTCCGTCATGTCTTCAGCCTTACCCGATTTGGGCCTCGACCGTGCGGCGAAGCGCCTCCGGACTCAGCGCCGCGCCGAACGCGCGGCTGCCCGGCTGCAGCGCCACTCCCATGTCGAGTCCGCCAATGTCCACCGGCTCGAAGCCGAGGCTTGCGACAAACTCCGCCACAGCGTCGGCCGCGTCGCGGTGATTCGATGCGACGCCAATGGCGATGCGCCGCGCGTCCCGAGCGTGCGCGTCGAGATCCTCGTAGGCGACGTGATTGAGGGACTTGACCACTTTGGCGCCGGGCAGGGCGGTCGCGACGGCAACCGACGTGCCGCCGGGGTGCTCCGTGAACTCGGGGAGCGGTCCGTCGACATCCACCCAATGGTTGGTGGCGTCGACGACGATGCGACCGGCAAGGGCGTCAACCGGAACGGTGGGCACGCGATGCAGCGGCACGGCGAGCACGACGATCTCCGCGTCCGCGACGGCCTCGTCGGCGGTCATCGCGATGGCACCGGGTGCGTACACGCTGAGATTGAGCCGCACGAACTTGGGATCCCCCGAACCCGCCACGCGCACCTCGTGGCCCACTCGCGTCGCGAGGCCGGCGAGGACGGTGCCGAGCTTGCCGGCGCCAAGGATCGCGACTCGCGTCACACGAGCTCCAGCTCGGTGAACGCTTCGGCGAGGCCGCCCACGTCGGGACCCTTGGCGGTGCGGTGCGCGGCCGCGAGCACGCTGGGGTGCGATCCCTCAATAGCGACCGACATCCCTGCAAACTCCAGCATTTCTAGGTCGTTGAGGCCATCGCCGAACGCCACGACGTCCTCGCGCGCAAGCCCCAGCGCCTCGATTGCGGCCGCGATGCCAACCGCCTTGTTGATGTGCGACAGGTACACCTCGCCCGCGCCAACGCCAAGGTCCGGAATCGAGTTGGGCACCACCGACAGCGTGGGGGAGAGCGGCGCGATGATGTCCTCGATGGGCTGGTCGCCGCCAAAGCAGATCACCTTCGCGATGGGGACACCCGCGAACGACTCGACGATCTTGATGTCCACCTCTGCGTACTCGCCGCCGTATGCCCCGAGCGCCCGCCGCAGCAGCACGGCAGCGCTCTCCGGCAGCAGCAGTTCGTGAGAGTTTTCGACGATGAACTGAACCCCGTGCAGATTCAGCTGGGCAAGCAGAGCCGCCGCAACGTCGGGCGGGAAGGTGATGTCCCGAATGGTGCGCCCGTCGATCTCCACGTACGCCCCTGCCGCGGCGACGTAGCCATCGAAGCCGGCGCCCGTCAGCGTGTGGGGGAGCGCAGAGACCGGGCGGCCCGTGCACAGGAAAACGGCGTGTCCCGCCGCCCTGGCCGCTCGCACCGCCGCCACGTGAGCGTCGGGCACGCGCCCGTGCAGCGCGTAGGTTCCGTCAACGTCAAGGAAGATGGCCCGACGCTGGGTCACGTGTTCTCCGATCTGGGCTTGTAGGCGCCGCCCTGGGCAAGCCGCATAAGGTCGCTGGAAAGGTCGATCTCGAGGTTAGTGCCTCCAGCGGACCCAAACTCATGCTGGTACTTCTTCCACGACTCGTCGCGAACCGCCTTGGCGAAGCCGGACTCCATGAGGATGACCGCCTCGAGGGCGGCGCGGTCGATGCGCTCGCCAAGGGCCTTGTCGTTCCAGTCCTCAGTCGCGGCGAACAGGCTCGTGGGGACCGGGAGGGTGCGCAGGTAGGCGAAGAGCGAGCGCATCTCCTCGTCGACGACCAGGGCGTGGCGAGCCGTGCCGGCGGTGGCCGCGAGGATCACGGGCTTGCCGATCAGCAGATCGTTGTCGAGCACCTGGAAGAAGCTCGTGAACAGTCCGGAAGCGCCAGCCTTGTACACAGGTGCGGCGGCGACGATCGCATCGGCGTCCACGAGGGCTTGTTCTGCGGCCTTGAACTTGGGGCCGAGCAGCTGCGACGAGAGCGCGCCGGGCAGTTCCGGGAGCAGCTCGCGCAGGTCGATGGCCTTGATGACGACCTCGTGGCCGCGCTCCTTGGCGAGCGATGCGACGCGCTGAGAGGCGCGATCTGCGAGCAGGCGAGTGGAACTGGGATCGGAGACCCCAGCGTTGACGACGACGACGGTGAAAGTGCTCATGACCTGCTCCTCGCGGGCTGGGCGTCAACAAGCTTGGCGGTGAGCACGGCGAGCTGACGCTGCTCGTCCTCGCTCAAGGCGGACAGTGCGTCCGCGACGTCCCTGGCATGCACGCGGCCAATGGTGCGCTGCATCTCGCGACCCTCCGGGGTGAGGTTCACGCGCACCGCGCGGCCGTCCTCCTGATCCTCGCAGCGCGACACCAGTCCGCGCTCAACCAGACGGTCTACCAGGCGAGACAGCGCGGGTTGGGACAGCAGCACCCTGCGCTGCAGGTCGCTGATCCGCTGCCCGTCGTCGCACTTGGAGAGCGTGTAGAGCACGTCGTATTCGCGCATCGACACGTGATCCCACGCCGAGGTGGCCGCGAAGCGACGCATGAGAGTGGCGTGCGCGGTGAGCACGCCCTCCCATGCCTCGTTTGCCAGGCGAACGTCGGTGGTCTTGGTGGTCATCACAGCACCGGGTAGGACTCGACGGTCTGAACCGAGTCCTGGTACGGCGAGCCGCCGGTGACGTTGTCGCCGCGGTTCGCGTTGGGACGTGGCTGGCGAGGCTCTCCATCGCCGTACTTGGCCTTGACCAGGTCGGCGTGGCTCGGTGGGTTCGAGGGGGCCTCAGGGTGACGGCGTCCCTCGAGTTCCTTGCGCAGTACTGGCACGATCTCGCCCATGTAGTCGAGCTGCTTGAGGACCATGCTGAGCGGCAGGCCCGAGTGGTCGGCAAGGAACAGCTGACGCTGGTAGTCGCCAACGTAGGTCTGGAACGTGAGGATCTTGTCGATGACTTCCTGAACGGAACCCACCGTCATAGGTGTGGCTGCCGCGAAGTCTTCCAGCGTCGGGCCGTGGCCGTAGACCGGGGCCTCGTTGAAGTACGGGCGGAACTCCTTGACCACTTCCTGCGAGGTCTTGCCCACGTAGATGTGGCCGCCGAGCCCGACGATCGCCTCGCGAGCGGTGCCGTGGCCGTACGCCTCGTAGCGGCGACGGTAGAACTCGACCATGCGCTGCGTGTGCTCCTTGGGCCAGAAGATGTGGTTCGCGAAGAAACCGTTGCCGTAATACGCGGCCTGCTCGGCGATCTCGGGCGTGCGGATGGAGCCGTGCCACACGAAGGGCGGGACGTCATCGAGGGGGCGGGGCGTCGAGGTGAAGCCCTGCAGGGGGGTGCGGAAGTTGCCCTCCCAGTCCACGACGTCTTCGCGCCACAAGCGGTGCAGCAGGTTGTAGTTCTCGAGCGCGAGCGGCAGGCCCTGGCGGATGTCCTGGCCGAACCACGGGTAGACCGGCGCCGTGTTGCCGCGGCCCAGCATGAGGTCCATGCGGCCCTTGGTGAGGTGCTGGAGCATTGCGTACTCCTCAGCGAGGCGCACCGGGTCATTCGTGGTGATGAGCGTCGTGGAGGTGGTGAGGACGATGTTCTTGGTCTGAGCGCCGATGTGCGCGAGCAGCGTCGTGGGGCTCGAGCTGAAGAACGGCGGGTTGTGGTGCTCGCCGATCGCGAAGACGTCGAGGCCCACCTCTTCCGCGTGCTTGGCGATCGTGACGATCGCCTCGATGCGCTCCGCTTCGCTCGGCGTGTAGCCGCTGACGGGGTCGCGAGTGATGTCGCTGACGGACATGACGCCGAACTGCATGATTCCTCCAGGTGGGTGGCCTTCAAATATATGCGTTTGCATGTAATAACGCGAGGGAGGGCGAACTATTCCCGGGCGCCCACACGCCGCCGCACCCATCCGCCTGCTCACCGGGTTGCGGTATCTGAGTGTCGCGAAACGCCGGTTTCGCGACACTCACGCACCGCAACCGGGGTGCGCGGGGTGCGGGGCGTGTGGACTCGCCTCGCTGGCCTGGTGATATGATGAAATCATCATTCCACGCCGGGACCCCGGCGCGCTCTGGAGGCACAGTGGACACGGGCAGACCGCTCAACGTCGTCAAAGCAGAACTCTTCAAGGGACTCGCGCACCCGGTGCGCATCCGCATCCTCGAACTCCTCAGCGAGAGCGAGGAGGTCAGCGTTGGCCAACTCATCGAGGCTCTGCGCCTCGAGGCCTCGCACGTCTCGCAGCACCTTCGGGTGCTGCGCAGCTACGACCTCGTCACCTCCGAGCGCCGCGCGAGCCAGGTCTACTACCGCCTTGCGCATGCCTCCGTCGCGGACATGCTGGCAGCCGCGCGCACGCTGCTTGGCGAAGTGCTTGAGCACCGCGCCGCACTTTTGGCTGACTGATGTCGAGCCTGAACTCCCTCCTCCCATCGCGCCGCGACTACGCGGGACTGAGCCGCACCTGGCGCGTTGACGCGCTCGCGGGCCTCACCGTCGGAGTCGTCGCACTGCCGCTTGCCCTCGCGTTCGGCGTCTCGAGCGGCGCCGGGGCAGAAGCCGGCATCGTCACCGCGATCGTCGCGGGATTCGTCGCGGCGATCTTCGGCGGATCAAACGTCCAGGTATCCGGCCCCACTGGCGCCATGGTCGTGGTCCTCTCGCCCGTCATCGCCTCGCACGGCATGGGAGCGCTCGCGCTCGTGACTGTGATGGCTGGCGTGATCGTGATGGCGGCAGGGGTGCTGCGGCTCGGGTCGGTCGTCGGCGCGATTCCGTGGCCCGTCATTGAGGGGTTCACGGCTGGGATCGCGATCATCATCTTCCTTCAGCAAGTCCCGGCGGCCGTGGGCAGTCCGCCCGTGGGCCACGAGACCAACGCGGCGCTCGCGGCGCTGCGCGCGCTCGGCAACGCGACATGGGCCGACGCTTGGACCACCTTGGTCATCGTCCTCGCCGTGGCGGCAATCATGGTGGGTCTGCGCAGGTTTGGCACTCGCGTTCCGGCATCGATGCTCGCGATTGTCGTGGTCACGATTGGCGCCAAGCTGCTGGGTTGGAACGTGCCCGTCATCGGCGAGCTGCCCGCGACGCTTCCACCTCCCGTGCTGCCCGAGGTGTCCTGGTCGCAGCTCACGGTGCTCGCCGGACCCGCCCTGACCATCGCCGCTCTCGCGGGAATCGAATCTCTCCTGTCAGCCCGCGTCGCATCCCTCCACTCCGACACCGGTCGCTACGACGGTGACCGCGAACTGGTGGGTCAGGGATTGGCCTCCATAGCGTCGGGCCTGTTTGGTGGAATGCCTGCTACTGGAGCGATTGCACGTACGGCAGTGAATGTGAAGACCGGCGCGAGGACGCGACTGGCGGCGGTGGTGCATGCGGTGGCGCTGCTCGTCATTGTGATGGTGGGGGCGTCGCTCGTGAGTGGAATTCCGCTCGCTGCGCTCGCCGGGATTCTCATGGTGACGGCGGTGACGATGGTGCCCGCGAAGTCGGTGTCGACGGTCATTCGCACGTCACGAGGCAGCGCGGCGGTATTCATGGTGACCGCGGCGGTGACGGTCGCTGTTGACCTCATCTATGCCGTGATCGTGGGAGTGCTGGTCGCCGCGTTCTTCGCTCTGCGATCGCTCGCGAGATCGGCGGGCGTGCACCGCGAGGATCTTCCTGGGCATCCGGTCGCGGGCGATGAGCGCATTGCGCTGTTCCGCATCGACGGCGCGCTGTTCTTCGCGGCAGCGGATCGCGTGCTGGACCGCGTGAGCCACATTGAGGACGTCAACGTGGTGATCCTGCGCATGTCGCAGGTGCAGCTCATGGACTCGACGGGCGCCCAAGTGCTCACGGATCTGGTGACCTCGCTAGAGCGCCGCGGCATCACGGTGCTCGTGAAGGGAATCCGGCCGCAGCATCTGGAGCTCGCGACGCGGGTGGGCGTGCTCAAGGCGGTCCGCGACCCCAAGCACATCTTCGAGGACCTCGACAGCGCCGTGGCGCACGCGCGCGATCACATAGCGAGGCTCGACGCCGCGATGTAGGGGGCCGCCCCGCCCCGCCCCCGGGGGTTTAGGCAACTCACTCGCACCTCCGGTGCTCGCGGGGCGAGTTTTAGGCACGTGAGTTGCACCTCGCCGATGTGAGACCGGTTGGCGATGGTGCATCCCGTCAAGTGCCAGTGGTGTGCCTAAACCAAGGCGCGAGACCCCAAGAGTGTGCAAGTGAGTTGCCTAAACCATGGGGAGGGGTGGGTGCAGAACTAGATCTTCACCTCGAACGGCGTCACGAGCAGATCGGAGAGGCGCGACGATGGACCCACGAGCAGCTCAAATGCCCCCGGCTCCACCACGCGCTTTCCAGCCGCGTTGACGATCGTGCACTCGGAAACCGGCACCTCGAGCGCTACGTCCGCGCTCTCGCCGGGCTCAAGCGACACATGGGTGAAGGCCTTGAACTCGCGGTCCGCCCACGTCGCAGAGGTGTTGACGTCGCGCACGTACGCCTGCACCGTCTCGAGCACAGGGCGCGCGCCGGTGTTCGTCACGCGAACGCTCGCGCGCACCGTGTCCTCCGGACGCAGGACGCTCAACTCGATCGACAGATCGCTGTACTCAACACTCGAGTACGACAGCCCTTCGCCGAACACGAACTGCGGCTCCTGAGTGAGGTCGGCATAGCGAGTGCCGTGCTGCGCGTTGATCTGGTTGTAGAACGTGGGCTGCTGTCCCACGTGGCGCGGCCATGAAATGGGCAGGCGGCCCGTGGGCTCGATCTCGCCGAAGATCAGTTCGGCGAGCGCTCGTCCGCCCTCCATGCCGGGGTTCGCGGCCCAGATGATCGCGGCGGCCTTCTCCGCAGAAGGCGGCAGCACGTGCGGCTTCGACGCGAGCACCACGAGCACCACCTGAACTCCCGTCTCCACGAGCGCGTCGAGCAGCGCGATCTGGCCGCCCTGCAACTCGAGGGTGGCCGTGGAGCGGCCTTCGCCCACGAGGTAGATGCAGTCACCGAGCACGGCAACCACAGCGTCGGCGCCTTCCGTGGCGGCGACGGCCGCCGCGATCTGCTCGGGGTCGGGCGCAACCGGCGCGGCAATCGGGTGACGCGGCTGCCCGTCCGCATAGAACTCACCGTCGGGATCGGGGATCGTGGTGACGATCTCCGCACCGCGCTCGTACACCACCTCGACACCAGGGCCAACGAGTTCCCGCACGCCATCGAGCACGGTGGTGATCTGCTCGCGCCGGTGGCCGTCGGGCAGCCAGTCCGCCTGGCCCGAGTTACCTGCCCAGTCGCCCAATTGATACTGCGCATCGTCGGCATTGGGACCCACCACTGCGATCTTCTTCATGCCCGACGCTGTGAGCGGCAAGGTGCCATCGTTGCGCAGGAGCACGAGAGACCTGCGCGCCACCTTGAGGTTCAGAGCGGTGTGTTCGGGCGAGCCGATGACCTGGGCCTGCCGGTCAAGGTCAGGGACTCGCGGGTTCTCGAACAGGCCGAGTTCGAACTTCAGCGTGAGGATGCGCGACACGGCGGCGTCGATGTGCGCCTCGTCGAGCAGCCCCTGGGCCACAGCCTGCTGCGCGCCCTCGAAGAATGCGGGCGTCGTCATGATCATGTCGTTGCCGGCGTTGACCGCGGCCGCCCCTGCCTGCGCGTAGTCGGGGAAGAGGCGCTGCTCGCGGACGAGGTTGCCCACGTTGTCCCAGTCGGTGACGAGGGTGCCGGTGTAGCCCCACTCGCCGCGCAGCACGTCGTTGAGGAGCCACTTGTTGATCGTGATGGGCACGCCGTCGGTGGCCTGGTAGCCGAGCATGAAACTCGCGACGCCCTCTCGAGCCACGCGCTCAAAAGGCGGCAGATACCAGGAACGGAGCTTGCGCTGAGAGATGTCGGCCTCGGACGCGTCGCGACCGCCTTGAGTCTCCGAGTACCCGGCGAAGTGCTTTGCGGTGGCGAGGATGGCGTCGGGGTCATTCAGGCCGTCGCCCTGGTAGCCGCGCACCATGGCGGACGCGAGTTCGCCAATGAGGAACGGGTCTTCGCCGAACGTCTCATCGACGCGTCCCCAGCGCAGGTCACGGGCGATGCACAGCACGGGGGAGAAGGTCCAGTGGATGCCGGTGGGCGCCACCTCAATCGCCGTTGCGCGGGCGACGGCCTCAAGCAGTCCGGGATCGAACGATGCCGCCATGCCCAGCTGCGTGGGGAAGATCGTGGCGCCGTCGAAGAACGAGTGACCGTGTATGCAGTCGTCGCCAATGAGCAGGGGGATCTGAAGACGGGTCTGCTTCACCAGTTCGTGAGCGCGCGCAAGGCTTTCGGGAGAGGCGTGCAGCAGCGAGCCGACGTTGTACTCAAGGACGTACTCATCGACGCCGTTCTTCGCGTCGAGCTGGAGCATCTGTCCCACCTTCTCTGCGAGCGTCATGCGCGAGACGAGGTCCGCGACGCGGTCGGCGACGGGAAGGCTGGAGTCGAGGTAAGCGGCATTGGTCACGCCCGCCAGTGTAACCCACCACCTACCGTGTGGTAAGTTGCCTCTGCTAGGGTTTTCTACCGCCGGTCGAAAGGGGATCGCTGTGGCTGAGTCGGAGCGTGGCGCCGCCACTCGTGAGCACATTCTCAACACCGCCACCGCGATGTTCGGCGAGGCCGGTTACCGCGGAGCCTCGCTGCGCGACATCGCCGCTCGCTGCGGCCTGACGCACCCGGGTCTGCTCTATCACTTCCCCACGAAGGCCGGCCTGCTCGAGGCAGTGCTCATGCGTCGCGACCAGGAGGACTCGCGCGCCGGAGTCAACGCCCACGGCCTGGAAGCACTTGAGTCCCTCGTTCGCACCGCGCGCAAGAACATGAGCACTCGCGGTCTCGTCGAGCTCTTCGCAACGCTGTCCGCGGAGTCCGCCGCTCCCGATCACCCCGCGCACGACTACTTCGTGCAGCGCTACAAGCGCGTATGCGCGGAGGTCGCCAAGCACTATGAAGAGATGCGCCAGGACGGAGTGCTGCGCGACGGCATCGACCCCGTCGACGCTGGCCGCCAGTGGGTCGCCCTCATGGACGGCCTGCAGATCCAGTGGCTGCTCGACGACTCCATCGACATGGCAGGCGTGCTCGACGCGCACCTCAGGGCACAACTCAAGTAGGCGCCCGCCCGACGCTGGCTATAGCGAGGCGAGCCACTCCCGGTAAGCGTCGGTTGAGTAGGGACGCCCGAGGAAGGCCTCGATGCTCTCCGCGGCGTGTCGCTGGTTGCCTGGGTCGAGGATCTCGCGGCGATAGCGCAGGGAGACTTCGGTGTCGAGAAGGTCGTCCTTGTTGAACGCGGTGAACAGGTCTTTCGCGATCGACAGGCTCCACTGATACGTGTAATAGCAGGCCGAATAGTCCGTGAGGTGTCCGAACGACGCGTACTGATGCGTGCCGGGGATCATCTCTCGGACGTCGAACTCGGACTCCACGGCGGCGCTGAACGTCGCGAGGTCCGCCGGGTGGTCGCGGTGCAGGCGGTGTGAAAGTGCGGCGTATGCGAGCTGCCGGGCGGTCATGAGTCCCTCACAGAAGTCGCGAGAGGCGCGCAGGGCGTCAACTAGCGATTCTGGGATCGGGTTGCCGTCAGCGTCGGTCGCAAAGCGCTGCAGGACCGGCGCGGTCCATGCCCACTCCTCAAGCATCTGCGAGGGCGCCTCGACGAAGTCCCACTCCTGCTGTTCGATGAGGCCTGAGCAGCGCGCCCACACCTGACGGCCGGCGCAGATCTCGTGAACGAGGTGGCCGAACTCGTGGAGGAACGTCACCACGTCGTCGAAGGTCATGAGACCGCGAGGGAAGTTGCATAGAAGTGCGGACTCGGGAACGTTGCGGCCAATGAACCCGGAGGCGACGGGGAAGCACGCCATGTGGGAGAACTTGCCCTCTCGTGGGTGCATGTCGAGGTGGATGCGGCCAACCACTTCGCCGTCCTCGACCACGTCATAGACCTCGACGTCTTCGTGCCACGTGTTGGCGTCCGGCGCCGGCACGTAGGTGTACCCGAAGAGCTCCGCGGTGAGGTCAAGAACACCCTTCTTGACCTTCGAGAACTCGAGGTACTTGCGCACCTCATTGCCGTCAACGCCAAGCTCCTCCGCCTTGATGCGCTCGATGTAGTACGTCGAGTCGTAGACCGTGATGGCGGTGGCATCGGGGAAGTCCTTGCGCTTGCGCTCGAGCAGTCGCTCCACGTCGCGCAGCGCGGCCGGGCGGGCGGCGGCATTGACCTCGTCGATGAACTGGCCGATCGCGTCTCCGTTCGGCATCATCATCCGCTGCGTCGCGACGTCTGCGAATGAGGGCAGTCCCAGCAGCTCGGCCTTGCGGTGACGCACGGCGAGCAGGTCGCGCAGCACACTGTCGTTTTCGGGGTAGGCGCGCGAGTAGTTGGCGATGACCAGGTCGCGGCGCGCCTCGGCGTCGTGCGCCATCTCCATGAAGGGGAACAGATCGGGATAGTCCGTGGTGATCTCCACGAGTCCGTCGTCGCCCACGGGGTGCGCATCGATGAAGTCCTGGGGCAGGCCCGCGAGTCGTTCCGGTGCGATGCGAATCGAGGCCTTGGCGTCGCGAATGTTCTCTGAGAACTCGGTGGAGAGGGCAGAAATCCGCTCATTCACGGAGGCGAGCTCGGCGCGCGCCTCTTCACCGAGGTGTGCCCCCTCAGCCCGGAAATCACCAAGGATGAGCTCGCGAACTGCCGCAGCGTCGGGCGTCAATGTGGCCGGATCGATCGCCTCGATGATCCCAAACAGCGCCGCGTCCTGATCGCGCGCCTGACGCACCGCCTTCGCCTTGACGTAGAGCTGAGCGGCGAGGTCACGCACGGCGGAGTCGGGGTGGCACTCCGCGAGCACCTGCGGAAGCTGCTCCGCGTGCATGATCGCGATGTCCGCCTCGTTCCAGGCCACGAGCACGTCATCGACATCGCCCGTGCGCAGTGCCTCGAGAGTGGCGGTCGCGCCATCCAGCCGGGAGGTCACGAACACGTCGAGGTAGTCGACCCAGTTGGCGTCAGCGGGGGGCAAGTCAAGTGTCGTCATGAGTCTGACTCTAGGCGTTTTCGCACGCTTCTCCGCACGAAATCAGGGGTGTTAGGCAGTGGTGGGACTGTGGTCCCAGGAGATCGCCTCTACCCGCCCCTAACTTTTCAAGTGGGCGCTACCCCCGGTGCCCCGGACTCACAAGGTTCGTGTGATGAGGAGAAAAACATCATGGCAACGACGCTCGAAGCCTCGACCGAGGCACCTGTTCTGACTGGCAAGAAGTTCGGCTGGACCTTCCTCAGCCTGACCCGCATTGGCCTTGGCTTCATCTTCCTGTGGGCCTTCCTCGACAAGCTCATCGGCCTGGGCTTCAGCACCTGCCGCTCCGTCGCCGAAGACGGCACCACGAGCATCGCCGTGATGTGCGAGAAGGCCTGGCTCAAGGGCGGTCACGTGACTGAGGGTTACCTCGTCTACGGAGGCAACCCCGACAGCCCCTTCAACGACTTCTTCGTGAGCCTGGGCGGCCAGCGCTGGACGGACTGGATCTTCATGATCGGCCTGCTCGGCATCGGTCTCGCCCTCATCCTGGGCATTGGCACCAAGGTTGCGGCCTGGTCTGGCGCGGCAATGCTGCTCTTCATGTACCTGACCCAGATGTGGCCCACCACCAACCCCATCCTCGACGACCACATCATCTACGCGCTCGCCGTGATCGGCATCGTGTACGTCGAATTGGGACACCAGTCCATCGGACTTGGCAAGGTGTGGCGCAAGCTCGTGGGCGACAAGACCTGGCTCGTCTGAGTTTCCTCCCAAACCGAAGGGCCCCTTGGCTACCGCCGAGGGGCCCTTTGCCATGCCAGGGGATCGCCGTGCCCAAAGCGCACAAATAGGGCGCGCCAGGGCTAGCGTAGAAGGAGGGGGCGGGTCCCCGTCCCTTGTGTGTTCACATGGGAGGGAGCACAAATGACCACAGACACGATGGATGCGCCCGCCCCGGAAGCAAAGGCGCTTCCCGGGCACCGAGCTGGCTGGGTCTTCCTCAGCCTCACGCGAATCGCCATTGGATTCATCTTCATCTGGGCCTTCTTTGACAAGCTGTTCGGCCTGGGTTTCAGCACGTGCCGCGATGGGGAAAGCGGCGCGGTCACCGTGGGCTGCGAGCGCGCCTGGATCAACGGCTCGCGCATCACTGAGGGCTATCTGGGCTCATCGACCGGTCCGTTCGCCGACTTCTTCAAGGACCTCGGCACTCAGGCATGGACGGATTGGCCGTTCATGCTTGGCCTGTTCGCCGTGGGGTTCGCGCTGATCTTTGGTGTGGGCACCAAGCTCGCGGCGATCGGCGGTCCGCTCATGCTCGCCATGATGTACGTGTCTCACGCATGGCCGGGCGCTGGCGGCAACACCACCAACCCCTTC
Source organism: uncultured Demequina sp. (assembly GCA_937925595.1). The sequence goes on from CALALQ010000076.1 coordinate 14,272, forward strand.
GTCGACGACCACATCCTGCAGATCCTCGCGATCATCGGCATCGTGCTTGTCGAGCTGGGTCACCAGGCCGTCGGCCTTGGCGAATGGTGGAAGCGCAAGGTGGGCGCCACTCACTGGACGGTCTAGAGCGGCCCACCGCCTGCGTCCGCACGGCAAATCGCTAGGGCACCCGTTGCGGTGCCCGCGTTCGCACGGCATTTCCGCCGAGGACGGCCC
>CALALQ010000077.1 GCA_937925595.1 uncultured Demequina sp.
TGACGGCCACCGTCAGCACCCCGGTCCACTACGTGGTGGTCGAGGAGGGCCGGTGACCCGTACACGAGCACCTCGTCGAACAGTTCGGTGGCGCCAGCCCAGCGGGGTCCGGTGAGCTCGTCGCGGATGGGGCCCTCCTCCTCGTCGAGCACGTCACGCAGCCCAAGGACGAGGAGCGCGCCATCGGCTTTCGCGGTGGTGAGCGGTCCGCGCAGTTCCCCGCGGGTGCCGTACGGGTGCCGGTCCACGACGACAGCGTCAGGGCGCTCATGTTCAATGAGGTCGGTGACGGTGCGGGTGCGTTCCGCGATCGCGTCGTCGAACGTCATGTCGGTGTTGACGTGCCCGCCGTCGGGGGCCTTCACGAGCGCGGGGATGCGGCGGATGGTGAACCGGTCCGTCTCCCGGAGCCAGCCTGGGTTCGCGGTCGTGCCGGACGCGAGCGTCGCCGTCGCGTCCGGGTCACCGGCGAGGACAGCGGTGGCGAGGCGGGTGGACCGGCGGGTGTGGCCGAGGCCGACAGCATCGTGAGAGTAGAAGAGGTAGTGGGGCATGACGGGCGCTCTCTGCGGGGACGCCCGTTACCCTGCGGCGGGACGGTACGGTTGCCGGAGGAGGCGCTGATGGCAGAGGACACACCGGTCGATGAGGGCCCGGAGGAGGAGGAACCCGGAGGCAGCGAGCGGGTGTACCCGTCGCTGGACGCGATGCTTCAGCAGCGGCGGATCCCGATGGAGAACCACGCGACCATCCGCCAGGTGATGCAGCACCTCGGCATCACCCGGTTCACGGAGCGAGCCAGCTACGCGAAAGCACACCGCCCCGACGGTGGCCCCGTCATTCGTGTCGCCTCCGGCTGGGTGGGCGGGTTCACCAGTCGTGAGGAAGCGGAAGCCGCCGCCGGGGACCGGCCCTATCGGGATGTGTGGCCGAGCGGCCGGAAGAACCTGTGGGGTATGACCCTGCCCGCCTCCGGCGGTTCCAGCACGACCGGTCTTCGACGGAAACGGGACGAGCGGGACTACGGGACCTGCCCGACCTGCACGATGAAGTTCACGCCCGCCGGCACCTGCCTGTGCTGAGTCAGCGGAACCCGAGCTCGCGTCCGGCGCCGCGCCAAGTCAGCTCCGCGTGCGGGAGGAGGGCTGTGAACGCGGCCCGCTTCTGGTCGATGACGTCCGCGAGCTGCGCCAGCTCCTCGTCGCGCTCCGGGGACGGTTCGGCCTTGTCGCGAAGCCACAGGGCGCGGGTCCGTGCCGTCTGGAACTCCTCCGCGAGCCCCGCCGCCTCCCACAGCACGTCACCGGGAACGGTCGCCGGGTCCGCCTTCGTGAGCTCAGTGAACCCGCGGAGGTGACGCAGGTGCGCCCCGGCGCGCTGGAGCGTCCGTTCCTGGATGGTGTCGGCGATGTACGCGGCACCGTATCCGGCGGCCGACACCGCGATGACCCACATACCGACAGGGCCGACTGTGTTCAGCTCGAACAACTGCTGCTGCACAGCGCCAGCAAGTAGTCCCAGCGCACCGGCGACGAACGTGACCGCCGCAGCCGTGCCGGCAGCGTTCCGCGCTCAGTCGGCGGCGGCCTCGAGGCGCAGGAGCCTGTGCACGCGCGACCCAGCGTTCGGGTCCACGACATGGTGGGAATGAATGTGGGTGGTCATGCGAAAGCCTCCACGGCGAAGGCGAGAAGTGCGACGGTGGCGGCGACGACAGCGACCCCGCACGCGATCGCACCGGGGATGCCGGGGTGGCGGAAGAGAAGGTTCACCTCTCCCCCATGGGCGAGCCCTGCCGGGAGAGTGCGTGCCCGTCGGTTACGCCGCGTCTGCCGGTGCTGGGCGCGGAGAGAAGTACGCCTCTCGTATCGCTGCCGCCGCTTTCCCGGAGTGGACGATGTAGGACGCTGAAACAGGGACGACCCATCCATCTCCGTCCCGAGTTGCGGCATGGAGGTCACGGGAAGTAGGCGCGTGGATTTCCGCCGTGCGCCCGAACCCGAACCGCAGCAGGTACGTCACGTAGCCCTTCAGGTAGCGGCTGAGTCCGATGTCGTATCGGGCGCGGAGGTACTTGCGTCCGTCCCAGGCGGTCTCCTCGACGAGGAGATGCTCGCTGTCGGGGACAGGGATGTTGAGGTACGCCGTGTCTCGCATGACGCCCAGCTCATCGAGAGTCGATTCGAGGACCGGTTCGGTCGCGTCCGGCGAGAACACCTGTGCGTGCAGCACCCTCAGCCGTGCCTCCTCGGCAGCCTCGGCCTTCAACTGCTCGGCCCACTCCCGTTCACGCTCAATCCGCCGTGCGGCATCCGCTTCCTGCTTGGCGGCCCACGCGCCGTACTGGGCCTTGATGTACATGGGGCGCACCAGCCCGAGACGGAACCGGCCGTCGGCTGACTCGACGAGCGCGGTGGGCATGTCGGCCCGGTACTCCGCTGCCTTCGCGATGAGTTCAGCGTGACGTTCCGGGGTGTCCTCGCCGCGCTCGGCGAACGTGACGTAGAGGAGCCAGCCGCGCTTCATGTTCCCGGGCTTGCAGGGTTCGATGAGGTCGCCTTCGAGGCGGTTCACCTTGTCCAGGGTGACCAGAGCGACGCGGACGTCGCACCCAATCACGTAGATGGAGTCGAGGTCGAGTTCGGCGAGCTGCATACCTCTGACATGCGCAGTCCGGGGTTGTTTTCCGGGTCATGCTGTGGGCACGACGAAGGCCCCCGGTTTCCCGGGGGCCTTCGTGCCGGTCAACCGCTTACGATTGAGCGGCCGCGCGGTCGTCAAGGCAGTGCCTGCACGTCTCCTTGAACACACCTTTGTTCGTGTGGTGGCGCGTGTGGGCATTGCGCACACTGGACGGCATCGGACGCCCTTTGAGCGCAAGCGAACGCTGGAGTTTCTCCTCCGCTGTGAACTTCTTGCCGTAGTTCGGGTTGCGCTCTCCCCTCTTCTGCTCCGAGAGCCGGCGCCGAGTTTCTTCGCTCCGCTTCACGCCGTATGAGGGGTGCGCCGGGCCGAACTTCCCATAGTTCGGATTGTCGGCGCCCGTTCGCGTGCCCTTCCGCTGCCGCGACATGAGCGCCTTCGTCTCATCCGTGTGACGGAACTCCGCCATCCGGGCCAGGTGCGCTTGGCGACGTTCCTCCGTCCATGGGACATCTACAAGCCCCCCACCTCCGGCCGCTATGTTGGTGAGACGGTGCCCCTGCTCGCGCAGCCGTTCTATCCAGCGGATCTCCGCTTCCGCGAGGTCATCCGCGTTCGTCATCACGACCTCGAGCGTGACCATTTCGACCACGTGCTGCTCGTGAAGTCGTTTGGCGAGCCACCGGCTTACATAGAGGTGCTTCCCGCTCCTAGCATCCGACCAGTGCTTCCATAGTCGCTCGATGGGCCGGTGCTGACGGGTGATCCCGACGTACCGAAAATCTTCCTGGCGGAGGTCCCGCAGTCCGTAGACAAGCCCGAACACCCCGGGCGGCATCTCGTGCGGTGCTTGCATAACTCCGCTATGCGCCACGACGCGGCGAAGGCCCCCGACGAATCGGGGGCCTTCGTGTTGCTTAGCTGGTTAGAGCTGGCAGGAAACGCAGTTGGCCTGCTCCGTGCCTTCCAGCGCGAGCTGGCGGATACGGGCGTAGTAGATGGTCTTGATGCCCTTGCGCCACGCGTAGATTTGCGCCTTGTTCACGTCACGGGTCGTGGCGGTGTCCTTGAAGAACAGCGTCAGCGACAGTCCCTGGTCGACGTGCTCGGTCGCTGCGGCGTACACGTCGATGACGGCCTCGTAGCCGAGCTCGTACGCGTCACGGAAGTACGCGATGTTGTCGTCGCGCAGGCCCGGCGCCGGGTAGTACACCCGGCCGAGCTTGCCTTCCTTGCGGATCTCGATGGGTGCGGCCACCGGGTGGATGGACGACGTCGAGTTGTTGATGTACGAGATGGAACCGGTCGGCGGGATGGCCTGGAGGTTCTGGTTGTAGATACCGCTCTCGGCGACGGAGACGGCGAGAGCGGCCCAGTCAGCCTTGGAGGGCACCGTCAGCTTGTACTTGCGGAACAGCGCCTTCACCGCGTCCGTCTGCGGCTTCCACGAGCGGGTGACGTACTTCTCGAAGTACACGCCCACCTGACGCTTCTCACCGTCGACCGTCACCGTCAGCGACGCGTCGTCGCGGGCGGCGTAGTCGGAACGCTCGAAGCCCTCGAACGTCTCGCCGCGCTCAGTGGCGATGCGGTTCGACGCGGCGATGGCGTGGAAGGCGATGGTAGCGAAGTAGGAGCTGGTGAAGTCCACGGCCTCCGGGGAGTCGTAGTGGATGAGCTCCTGGCCGAGGAACCCGTGCAGGTTCATCTGACCGAGACCGATGGCGTGCGACTTGGCGTTGCCGTTCGCGATCGAGGGGACCGCGCCGATGTTCGACAGGTCGGACACGGCCGACAGGGCACGGATGGCTGCGTCCACGGTGCCGCCGAGGTCGCCGCCGGCGATGGCCTTGGCGATGTTCAGCGAGCCGAGGTTGCAGGAGATGTCCTTGCCGATGGTGTCGTAGTCGAGGTTCTCCTTGTAGGTGGACGGCGTGTTCACCTGGAGGATCTCGGAGCACAGGTTCGACATGTTGATGCGACCCTCGATGGGGTTCGCCTTGTTGACCGTGTCCTCGAAGACGATGTACGGGTAGCCGGACTCGAACTGCAGCTCGGCGACCGTCTGGAAGAACTCGCGGGCGTTGACCTTGGTCTTCTTGATGCGGGCGTCGTCGACCATCTCGCGGTACTTCTCCGTGACGGAGATGTCGCCGAACGGGATGCCGTAGACCTTCTCGACGTCGTACGGCGAGAACAGGTACATGTCCTCGTCGTTCTTCGCGAGCTCGAACGTGATGTCGGGGACGACGACACCGAGCGAGAGGGTCTTGATGCGGATCTTCTCGTCCGCGTTCTCACGCTTCGTGTCCAGGAACCGCATGATGTCGGGGTGGTGCGCGTTCAGGTACACCGCACCGGCACCCTGGCGTGCGCCGAGCTGGTTCGCGTACGAGAAAGAGTCTTCCAGGAGCTTCATCACGGGGATGACGCCCGACGACTGGTTCTCGATCTGCTTGATGGGTGCGCCGTGCTCACGGATGTTCGTGAGGTTCAGGGCGACGCCGCCGCCGCGCTTGGACAGCTGTAGGGCGGAGTTGATGCCGCGGGCGATGGACTCCATGTTGTCCTCGACGCGGAGGAGGAAGCACGAGACGAGCTCGCCGCGCTGCGCCTTGCCAGCGTTGAGGATGGTGGGGGTCGCGGGCTGGAAGCGGCCGAGGATGATCTCGTCGGCGAGCTTGGACGCGAGGGCCTGGTCACCGCGGGCGAGGTACAGGGCGGTGACCGTGACACGGTCCTCCCAGCGCTCGAGGTAGCGCTTGCCGTCGAAGGTCTTGAGGACGTAGGAGGTGTACGCCTTGAACGCGCCGAGGAACGTCTCGAAGCGGAAGCGGTGCCCGTAGACCTGCTTGAACAGGGCCTTCACGAACTCGGCCGGGTACTGGTCGAACGCCTCACGCTCGTAGTAGGCGTTCTCGAAGAGGTAGTCGAGCTTCTCCTCGAGCGAGTGGAAGTACACGGTGTTCTGGTTGACGTGGTCGAGGAAGTACGACCGGGCGGCAGCCTTGTCGGCGTCGAACTGAATGTTGCCGTCCGCGTCGTACAGGTTCAGCATCGCGTTCAGCGCGTGGTAGTCCAGGCCCTGGTAGGCCGGGTTCGTGCGGTAGGAGGGGAGGTCTGAGACCTCGGCGGCAGAGCTCATCTGCGTCCAATCTGTCGTGAGTCGAATTACCGGTGGCGACGACTCACAGGCGCGTGGAGAGAAGCGCGAGAGTGGGCCGTGGCCACCGGTGGGGGTAGTCCTCATGTACGCGGCGGCCGCCGCGAACGGGCGGGGACGCTTCTTCCCTATGCGTGAGCGGGTAGCGAGAACGCCCCGGAGCGTTCGCTCTGGGACCGCACCTTTCCGGTTTGGCGGGCGCGGCGGTGACTCGCGTTACGTTTGGTTTGCCTTCCGCCCTGCGATGCACACACGACATGTCCCTTGCTTTCAGCTCTCGTCGCGAGGTCGGGTGACGGTCACTCCGCCCAGTCCCGGATGATGGCGATGATGCGGAGCATCTCGACGTACATCCACACGAGGGTCAGCATGAGCCCGAACGCGCCCAGCCACGCTTCCTCGCGAGGGCGACCGACGCGGACGCCTTCCTGGATCTCCTCGAAGTCCATCACGAGGAAGTACGACGCGAGGAGGACGGCGAGACCGCCGATGACGAGGCCGAGGGGGATGCCTGCGACCTCCATGCTGCGCATGCCGAACGTGCCGTCGATGGCGCCCGTCCACGACAGGAGCAGGTTCGCGAGGCTGAACACCAGGTAGCCGAGCATCGCGACGAACACGGCGCGGGTCAGAGCCGGGGTGGTGCGGACCTTTCCGTTAGAGAACAGGATGAGCACGGCGAGGGTGACAGCGAGGGTGGCCAGCACCGCCTGGGAGACGACGCCCGGCCAGATGACCTCGAAGTAGGCGGAGATGCCGCCGACGAACAGTCCCTCGAACACCCCGTAGGTGAGGATGAGCCCAGGCCGGACCTTCTTGCTGAAGATGACCATGAGGGAGGTCGCGAAACCGCCCGCCAGCCCGACGAGGTAGGGGGCGAGGGACACCCCGCCGTCGGGGGTGACGGTGGACATGGTCCACAGCCACGACACGGTGGCCGC
>CALALQ010000078.1 GCA_937925595.1 uncultured Demequina sp.
ATGTTCCCGCCGGTCAGCCAGGAGGCCATCGACGCCGGCTACCAGGACTTCGCGGACCGCTGGAACCCCATCCTCGACGTGTTCGATGAGGTGGGAGTGAAGTTCGCCCACGAGGTGCACCCCAGCGAGATCGCGTACGACTACTGGACCACGGTGCGCACTCTCGAGGCGATCGGTCATCGCGAGGCCTTCGGCCTCAACTGGGACCCCAGCCACATGGTGTGGCAGGACCTCGACCCGGTGGGCTTCCTGCTCGACTTCAAGGACCGCATCTACCACGTGGACTGCAAGGACACCCGCAAGCGCATGACCAACGGCCGCAACGGTCGCCTTGGCTCGCACCTCGCGTGGGCCGACCCGCGTCGTGGCTGGGACTTCATCTCGACAGGCCACGGCGATGTGCCGTGGGAGGACGCCTTCCGCATGCTCAACCACATCGGTTACGAAGGCCCCATCTCCGTCGAGTGGGAGGACGCCGGCATGGATCGACTGGTGGGCGCGCCTGAGGCCCTCGAGTTCGTCCGCCGCCTCGCCTTCGACGCGCCGGATGCCGCGTTCGACGCCGCGTTCAGCACGGGGGAGTAACCCTCGCTGCCTGCAGCTGAAGTCCCACTATCATGGCCACAACGTCATGGTGCAAAGGGGCTTCAGATGCGCAAGCAGGCGCTGATAGTGCGGGGTGGCTGGGCCGGGCATGATCCGGTCCGTGCCACCGAGGTCTTCATTCCCTCGGTTGCGGCCGCGGGCTTCGATATCGACATCGAAGACACCCCTGAGGTGTACGCGGACAGCGACGTCATGGCTCGTTACGACCTCATCGTCCAGTGCGTGACGATGGGCAGTGCGACGGTCGACGAGGTCGCAGGATTGCGTAACGCGGTCGCAGCGGGGGCCGGCTTCGCCGGCTGGCACGGCGGCATGATCGACTCCTACAGGGCGTCCACGGACTACCTGCAGCTCGTGGGCGCCCAGTTCGCCGCCCACCCTCACGCCCCCGAAGACAAGGGCCGAACGGACGTCGAGGCCTACCGTTCCTACACCGTGAACATCACGGCCGAGGGTGCCCAGCACCCGATCCTGCAGGGCGTCAAGGACTTCGATGTTCACACCGAGCAGTACTGGGTGCTCGACGACGGCCTCAATGAGGTGCTCGCGACCTGTGAGCTGGTTCCCGGCGACGGCGACGAATGGCCTGCTCCCGTGACGATGCCCGTGGTGTGGACACGGCGCTGGGGCAAGGGCAACATCTTCGTCACCTCGCTCGGCCACACGGTGGATCTGCTTGAGCGAGCTCCTGTGAAGGAGATCATCGAGCGTGGTCTGCTGTGGGCGGCTCGCTGACGCTCTCTCGACAGGGGCGGGCGCACTGCGCTAGGCGAGTTCGCGAAGCAGCGCTTCGACCGATTCGACAGAGAGCACGTGCTGAATAGCCATCGCAGAGGCGCCTGACACGGCGGCATCCTCTTTGCCGCGAGAGCGAACGATCTGCAGATTGCTCGTCGCGAGGGGAGCAGAGCGCGTGTAGATCACCTCGCGGGCTCCTGCGAGCAGGTGGTCTCCCGCGTTCGCGAGCCGTCCGCCAAGGGCGATGACCGCAGGGTTGATGAGGCTCACGCAGGTGGTGAGCACTCGGCCGATGATGCGACCGGCCTCGCGCACCTCGCGCACCGCCTCGATGTCTCCGCGCAGCACGGCGGCCACGACATCTCCTGTGCTCTCCACCTCAAGGCCGCGCTCCTTGAGTCGAGCGGCGATGGCGGGACCGGCGGCGATCGCCTCGAGGCATCCGAAGGATCCGCAGCGGCACAGCACGTCCTGCGCCTCCGGCACCCAGATGTGCCCGATGTCGCCCGCGATGCCTTGGGCTCCGCGATGCACTTTGCCGCCCGTGATGACACCGGCTCCGATGCCCGTGGCCACTTTGATGAAGAGCAGGTCGTCGACCTCTGACCAGTAGTCGTGGTGCTCACCGAGCGCCATCACGTTGACGTCGTTGTCGACGAGGGTGATGACTCCGAGCGCCTCGCTCAGAACACCGGGAACGTCATAGCGGTCCCAGCCGGGCATGATGGGCGGGTCCACCGGCCGGCCGGTCGAGTGCTCAACCGGTCCGGGGAGGCCGACGCCCACGGCGCGCAGCGCGAGTGGCTTCTCCTCGAGCATGCGGCGAGCTTCCTCGATGACGAACGAGAGCACCTTCTCGGGCCCCTCGGCGACGGCGAGCGGTTCCTGGGTGTCGATGAGCATCGTGCCGTGCAGATCGGTGAGCGCAAGGTGCACGTGAGTGGCGCCGATGTCCACGCCGAGCACCGCGTGACGCGTTCCGTCGAAGGCGAACTGCCGCGACGGGCGGCCACCTGTGGACGCAGCATCGGCCACAGGTGAGACGAGCTGGGCCCTCAGCAGGGCGTCGACTCGAGCCGCGACGGTTGACCGTGCGAGACCGGTCAGCGCGGCGAGTTCGGATCGCGTTCGCGGCTGGCCGTCACGCAGGATCTGGAAGATCTCGGACTGTGCGGCACCCGTGAGCGTCTCTTGGCCGCGAGCGTCGATCATGCGTCGATCCTATCGTGCGGCTCCGTACGAAAGTTGCCAGAATGAACCGAAAAAAGCAACTTTCGCATGTTTGTCGTCATAAGCCTGCTGCGGCAGATTGTCGCCGCTTCCGGGTGAGCGGAAGGCCTCGCGAACGAACAGTGCGCGTGCATCTCAATCCTTGTGCTCCACCATCGGAGCGTCGCCGTTTGTTGCGCGCCCGCTCGCGGTGATACTCTTCTTGTGCACCCCCCGGACGGCGCGTATCGCCCCGGCGGATGACACACCACGTTCAAGGCGCCCACGGGCAATGTAGTCCTGCCGGGCGTACCCCACGTGGATCGACTCGCACTTCTGGAGCCACCCGGGCTCGTGCGAGGGAGGGAATATCAAGGTGACAGACACCACCACACCGGTTGCGGACTCTACCGCGGCCCTCAACGCCATGAAGCTGCCCCAGCTGCAGGCTCTCGCCGCAGAACTGGGCGTCTCTGGCACTGCCAAGATGCGGAAGAGTGATCTTGTGGAAGCAATCCAGAACGGCGGCGCGCCCGTAGAGAAGCCTGCGGAGCAGCCCGCTGCCGAGACCGCGCCCGCAGCCATCGCAGCCCCTGCCGACAGTGCTCCCGCCGAAGCCCCAGCCGTCGACGCGCCGGCTCCCGCCGAGTCCTCCGCCCCGGAGAGCGAGGACGCCGCCGAGCGCGCCCGTCGTGCCGCCGCAGCGGTGACCGAGGCCGCCCTCGCGGACGGCGTCCGCGTCGAGCCCCGCCCCGAGCAGGAGGCCGCAAAGACGGACAAGTCCGCCGAAGGCGGGTCGCAGGGCGAAGAGCGCCAGCGTCAGAACAACCAGAACAACAGCGGCCGCGACGACGAAGAGCGTTCCGGTCGTCGCCGCCGCGGCCGTGGCCGCGGTCGCGGTCGCGGAAACCAGTCCGACGGTGCCCCCGTCGACTCTGTCGACGAGGACGAGGTGCGTGAAGACGAGGAGCTGACCCCGGTGGGCGGCATCGTCGACGTGCTCGACAACTACGCCTTCATCCGCACCACGGGCTACCTGCCCGGCAAGTCTGACGTCTACGTCTCGATGAACCAGGTGCGCAAGTACGGCCTGCGCCGCGGCGACGCGGTCACCGGAAACGCCCGCGCTCCCCGCCCCGGCGAGCGTGGCCAGCGTCAGAAGTTCTCTGCTCTGGGCACGATCTTCACCGTGAACGGTCTGGACCCCGAGGCCGCGAAGGCTCGCCCCGAGTTCGGCGACCTCACGCCGCTGTACCCGCAGCAGCGCCTTCACCTCGAGACCGACCCGCGCAACCTCACCAACCGCGTGATCGACCTTGTCGCTCCCATCGGCAAGGGCCAGCGTGGTCTGATCGTCTCCCCGCCCAAGGCCGGTAAGACGCTCGTCATGCAGTCGATCGCGAACGCGATCACGACGAACAACCCTGAGGTGCACCTCATGATCGTCCTCGTCGACGAGCGTCCTGAGGAGGTCACCGACTTCCAGCGCTCGGTCAAGGGCGAGGTCATCGCGTCGACCTTCGACCGTCCCGCCTCCGACCACACGACCGTCGCCGAGCTCGCGATCGAGCGCGCTAAGCGACTCGTGGAGATGGGCCAGGACGTCGTCATCCTGCTCGATGGCATCACCCGCCTTGGCCGCGCCTACAACCTTGCCGCCCCAGCGTCGGGCCGCATCCTGTCCGGTGGTGTGGACTCCTCGGCGCTGTACCCGCCCAAGAAGTTCTTTGGCGCCGCGCGCAACATCGAGAACGGCGGATCGCTCACGATCCTCGCGACCGCGCTCGTAGAGACCGGCTCCAAGATGGATGAGGTCATCTTCGAGGAGTTCAAGGGCACCGGCAACATGGAGCTCAAGCTCTCGCGACAGCTCGCCGACCGCCGCATCTTCCCCGCGGTTGACGTCAACGCCTCCGGCACGCGCCGCGAGGAGATCCTCGTCAGCCCCGAAGAGCTCAAGGTCATGTGGAAGCTGCGCCGCGTGCTCACGGGTCTCGAGACCCAGGCCGCCGCGGAGCTGCTGCTTGGCAAGCTCAAGGAGAACAAGACCAACGCCGAGTTCCTCATGCAGGTCGCAAAGACCACGCCCGGAGCGGACACGGACGAAAACTGACTGCTTCAGCGCGGAGGGCCCCGGTGATTCCACCGGGGCCTTTTGCTTGCGCGCGCCACGCCGAAAAACCGGCATAAAGTGCGCAAAACGGAAACTCTCGGCAGGATGGGGCTGTTGTGCGCTCTGACCGAGCGCGACAACGGCATGGAACGGGGGAGGTTCCGCAACGCGCACCGCAGCGCGGTCCTGCCTCGCCACATCCGGCGCGCTCGCCACCCAACGGGCGCGCCGGCCCAGGAACAAGGGAGGCGCAGTGCGCAAGACGGTAGTGGCAGTGGCATCAGCGGCATTGCTGGCGGCGGGAATGGTGGCGGCTCCGGCCGCGACCGCGGCACCCCCAGTGGCACCACAGTCGGCGGAGGTTGCTCCACCAGACAATCTGTTCAATCCGCTGGACGAGAAGCGCAGCGCTATGCGCGAGGCAGCCATCACGGGAGTGCTGAGCGGCGACCTCAAGACCGCGCAGCGTGGCGGCAGCACCGTGGTGCAGGTGGGCGACCCCGCCGCTCACGGCGGCAAGGACAAGCCGGGAAAGCCAGGCAAGCCGGGAAAGCCAGGCAAGCCGGGAAAGCCAGGCAAGCCGGGAAAGCCCGGTCCGGGCCACCACCACAAGCCCAAGAGCCAGTACGTCGAGCTGTCGCGAGAGGCTACCGACCGGATCTTCGTCATCCTCGCCGAGTTCGGCGACACCCCCTCGCCCTACCCTCCCGCGGAGAATGCCCAGCGCACCGAGGGTCCTCTGCACAACGAGATTCCCAAGCCCAATCGCAAGCTGGACAACGCCACGGTGTGGCAATCCGATTACTCGCGCAGCTACTTCCAGGAGCTGTACTTCGGCGGCAAGGAGTCGCTGCGTGACTACTTCGAGACCCAGTCCTCCGGCCGGTACAGCGTCGAGGGCACCGTCACCGACTGGGTGAAGGTGCCATACACGCAGGGCCGCTACGGCACTGATCTGTGCGGAGACAACGTGTGCTCATCCGTGTGGGCACTCGTTCGCGACGCCGCGCAGGTCTGGTACGACGACCAGCTCGCCAAAGGCCTCTCCGTCGAAGAGGTCAACGCGGAGCTGCAGTCCTTCGACGTGTGGGACCGCTATGACTACGACGGCGACGGCGACTTCAACGAGCCGGACGGCTACATCGACCACTTCCAGATCGTCCACGCGGGCGGCGACCAGGCGGATGGCGACCCCATCTACGGCGACGACGCGATCTGGTCGCACCGCTGGTACGCGTACTACCCGAACATCGGCCTTGAGGGTCCGGAGACGAATCCCCTGGGCGGCACCCAGATCGGCACGTCGGGCGTGTGGATCGGCGACTACACGATGCAGCCGGAGAACGGTGGCCGCAGCGTGTTCTACCACGAGTACGCCCACGACCTGGGACTGCCGGACGACTACAACACGCTGTCCGGCGGAGATAACAACAACGAGTACTGGACCCTCATGGCCCAGAGCCGCCTGAGCGGAAAGAACGACGGCGGTCTTGGAGAGCGCGGCGGCGACCTTGGCGCATGGAACAAGCTCATGCTTGGGTGGCTCGACTACAAGTACCTCGACGCGGGCACCAAGGCGAAGGTCGAGCTCGGCGTCTCGGAGTACAACACCAAGAAGCCGCAGGCCCTCATCGTCGGCCTTCCTGAGAAGGAGGTGACGGTGGACCTGGGCGCGCCGTTCGCGGGCAAATTCCAGTGGTACAGCGGCACCGGCCACGACATGAGCTCCACGCTCACTCGTGAGGTCACCGTGCCGGAAGGCTCACCGCGGCTGACCTTCCAGACCCGCTACGACATCGAAGAGGGCTACGACTTCTTCTTCGTCGAGGTGGACTCCGGTGAGGGCTTCGTGCCTATCGCCGGATCGATCTCCTCTGCCGCAGAGGTGACCGCGACGGACGGCACGCAGGCCGAGTGGACGCTCGCCGAGTTCGACCTCAGCGACTTCGCCGGCCAGACCGTGACGCTGCGACTGCGCTACGAGACCGATCCCGCGGTGTCCGGCAACGACCCCGACGTCCCCGACGGCATCTTCCTCGACGACATCACCATCGAGGGTATCTTCACTGACGGCGCCGAAGACGGCGAGGACGGCTGGACCGCCGAGGGCTTCGAGGTGGTGAGCGACACTGCCACCAACTGGTACCCGAACTACTACATCGCCGCGTACCGCTCGTACGTGTCCTACGACAAGTACCTGCAGACCGGCCCGTACTTCTTCGGCTACCAGAACACGAAGCCGGACTGGGTGGATCACTTCCCCTACCAGGAGGGAGTGCTCATCTCGTACTGGGATCTGTCGTACTCGGACAACGACACGTTCGCCCACCCGGGCAGCGGCAGGAACCTGTACATCGACGCGCACCCCAAGCCGTTCAAGGACGTGAACGGCAACTACTGGAGGGCGCGAGTGCAGGTCTACGACGCTCCGTTCAGCCTCAAGAAGGCTGACGATCTCAAGCTTCACGTCAACTCCAAGAAGAGCACCGTGAAGGGGGAGAAGGCGAACCCTGTCTTCGACGACACCAAGAAGTACTGGTATTCGGAGCTGCCGAACCATGGCGTCAAGCTCCCTGCCGTCGGAGTGAAGATTCGCGTGGACAAGCAGACAAAGGACGGCGTCTCGCTGTCCGTGTCCTAGCGGACAGCGTCGCAGCGTCGGCGGCTCCCCGGCCGTGCCATCCGGGGAGCCGTCGATGCTCGGCGCGTGAGGAGAATCGTGAGCAAGTGGATGGTGACAGCGATGGCCGTGGCGGTGTCGGCAGGAATGATCGGCGGCTGCGACGAGCCTGCTGAGCAGCCCACCCGCATGTCGCCCTCTGATCTGCCGACGCTGCATCAGCCGACCGCTCCTCCCACGAGCCCCACTGATGGCACGCCGAAGGGCATGGTGGCGGGAAGGGTGACCGCAGCGTCGGGCGGCTGCCTTGAGGTGACGACGGACGACGCTGTGGTCTGGTCGCTCACCGGAGAGCCGGGGCAGGCGGCGGTGGGGGACACGGTGGTCGTCAAGGTGACCACCCTCGAACAGGGTGAGGAGCCATGCGGGCCGGGCCTCGAGGGCCGGATCGTCTCGCTCGAGGTCGTGGGCGGCGAGGAATAGCCGATTGTTGCACCAGATGCGGGTTCGCCAAGTCAGAGCGAACCTGGCACAATAGATCGCTGGCCCGCGAGGGCAGCAGTCACCGGTTCACCGCTGCAAGATCTGCATGCGGACCCGGAGGCAACCTAAAGGGAGATCATGAAGAAGGACATTCACCCCGAGTACGTGGCCACCACTGTCACGTGCACCTGTGGCAACACGTTCGAGACCAAGTCCACCGTCACCTCCGGCGCCATCAGCGTCGAGGTCTGCTCCGCCTGCCACCCGTTCTACACGGGCAAGCAGAAGATCATGGACACCGGTGGCCGCGTCGCGCGCTTCGAGAAGCGCTACGGCAACAAGAAGTAACGCAGCTTCCACGTGGCAGAGGCCTTCGCGGCCGTCCAGCCACTGCTGGACGAGTACGCAGACATTGAGCGGCAGTTAAGCGACCCCAGCATCCACGCCGACGCTGGGCGCGCTCGCACGCTCGGGCGCAGGTTCGCTGAGCTTGGCCGTGTTGTCGCCGCCCACCGTGCGTGGGCGGCGGCCACGGAAGACCTCGCCGCGGCCAAGGAGATGGCCGATGCTGACCCCGAGTTCGCGGCAGAAGTGCCCGCTCTCGAGAAGGCGGCGGAAGAAGCCACGGAGAACCTGCGTCGCATCCTCATCCCTCGCGACCCCGACGACGCTCGCGACGCGATCCTCGAGATCAAGTCCGGCGAGGGCGGCGAGGAGTCCGCGCTGTTCGCGGCGGACCTGTTGAAGATGTACCTCAAGTACGCGGAGTCCCGCGGCTGGAAGACCGAGATCCTCGAGGCCAACCACACCGACATGGGCGGCTACAAGGACGTCTCCGTGGCGGTCAAGGCTCCCGGGACGGTCCAGCCCGAGGATGGCGTGTGGGCGAACCTCAAGTACGAGGGCGGCGTCCACCGCGTGCAGCGCGTTCCCGCCACCGAGTCGCAGGGCCGCATCCACACCTCCGCCGCCGGCGTGCTCGTCTTTCCTGAGGCGGAAGAGGTGGGCGAGATCGAGATCGATCCCAATGACGTGCGCGTCGACGTGTTCCGCTCCTCCGGCCCCGGCGGCCAGTCCGTGAACACGACAGACTCCGCCGTTCGCCTCACCCACATCCCCACGGGAATCGTGGTGAGCTGCCAGAACGAGAAGAGCCAGCTGCAGAACAAGGAATCGGCCTTCCGCATCCTGCGCGCGCGACTGCTCGCCGCGCAGAAGGAGGCAGCGGAGGCCGAGGCGAGCGACCTGCGCAAGTCGCAGGTGCGCACCGTGGACCGCTCCGAGCGCATTCGCACCTACAACTTCCCCGAGAACCGCATCGCGGATCATCGCACGGGCTACAAGGCGTACAACCTGGACCAGGTGCTCGCGGGCGACCTTGGGCCTGTCATCCAGTCCGCCATCGACGCGGACGAGGCGGCTCGCCTCGCGGGGGACGAGTAACCCCGTGACGCTTGAGGGTGCCTCGGTGCGTGCCGTGGTCTACTCGACCACGCAGCGACTGGCCGACGCTGGGGTCGCCTCTCCCGATGTCGACGCGATCGCTCTCATCGCCCACACGCTTGGCTGGGAGCCGAGCATGGTGCGCCTTGCCGCCGCGAGGGACGACGATTGGCCCGCCGACGCCGACCTTGACCTGCTCGAGGCGAGAGTGACGCGCAGGGAGCAGCGGGAGCCGCTCCAGCACATCACGGGCAGTGCGCATTTCCGCGGTCTCGAGCTCGAGGTGGGCCCTGGCGTCTTCATCCCTCGTCCCGAAACCGAGACCGTCGCCCAGGCGGCGATTGACGCGGCCCGTGAGGCAGCGTCGGAGGGAAAGCCGGTGCGCGTCACTGACCTGTGCGCGGGATCCGGGGCGATCGGCCTCGCGATCGCGAACGAGGTGCCGAACGCCCTGGTGAGCCTCGTGGAGGCGAGCGAGGACGCATGGGTGTACCTGCGTCGGAATGTGCGAGCGCAGCCGCCGCACGTGCGCGAGCGCGTGCGCACGGTGCTCGCCGACGCGCGCAACTGCCTGCGCCACTTCGACGCGTGCGCTGACGTCGTCGTGACCAATCCGCCCTACATCCCCAGCGACGCGGTTCCCGTCGATGCTGAGGTGGCGCTGTATGACCCGCCGCAGGCGCTGTACGGCCTTGGCGACGACGGTCTCAAGGTGCCGAAGGAGATCATCGACGAGGCGGTTCGCCTGCTGAGGATCGGCGGCACACTCGTCGTCGAACACGGCGATCTCCAGGGCGCAGCGCTGCGCACCTTCGCCGAGTCCTCCGTCTATTGGGAGGACGTCGAGACACGCCAAGACCTCACGGGCAGGGACCGGATGCTTGTGGCGCGCCGCATTGGCGCCTGAAGTGTGTCAGAGGGCTCAGGTCTGGGACACTGGACGACGTGATCCTGCCCTGCTTTGACCCAGCGACCTGGGGCCCGTCCATCGACGCCGCCGTCGAGGCGGTCTCGCGGGGCGAGGTCATCGTGCTGCCAACGGACACCGTGTACGGCATTGGCGCCGACGCTTTCTCACCTGAGTCCGTCGCCGCAGTTCTCGCGGCGAAGGGTCGCGGCCGGCAGATGCCGCCGCCTGTGCTGATTCCCGATGTGAGGACGGTCGACGGGCTCGCTCGCGACGTGAGCGCCCCCGCGCGCCAGCTCATGGAGACGTACTGGCCAGGTCCGCTCACCGTCATCGTGTGGGCGCAGCCGAGCCTTGCGTGGGACCTCGGAGAGACGCACGGCACCGTGGCGCTGCGCGTGCCCAACCACGCCGCCGCACTCGCGCTGCTCACCCGCACGGGACCGCTCGCCGTGACGAGCGCAAACCGCACGGGAGCGCCCGCCGCGCTTGAGGCCGACCACGCCCGACAGCAGCTCGGTGGCGCGGTCTCGATCTACCTCGACGGCGGACCATCTCCGCTGGGACTCGCCTCGACGATCGTCGACGCGACAGGGGACAGGCTCCGCATCGTCCGCGACGGCGGCATCACTCGAGAAGAGATCGTCGCAGTGGCCGGTGAAGAAGCAGTGGAGCCCGCTGCGTGAAGGTCTACCTCATCCTGATGGCGATCGCCGCGCTCCTGACCTACGTAGCGACCCCCGCGATCCGCCAACTCGCGTTCCGCACCGGTGCGATCACCGCGGTGCGCGACAGGGATGTGCACAAGACCCCCACCCCACGACTCGGTGGAGTGGCGATCTTCCTCGGCATAGCGTCGGGCATTGTCGTTGCCAGCGCGATCCCGTTCCTCGATCCCATCTTCGCCGCGAACCGCTCGGCGTGGGCTGTGCTCGCGGGCGCCTCGATTGTGTGTGCGCTCGGCGTGGCCGACGACATCTGGGACCTCGACTGGATGGCGAAGCTTGGCGGGCAGATCCTCGCCGCGCTCGTGATGGCGTGGGGCGGCGTGCAGCTCGTGACCGTGCCCATCGCGGGCGTGACGATCGGGTCGTCGTATGTGTCGCTCGTGGTGACGGTCGTGGTGGTGGTCATCGCGATCAACGCGGTGAACTTCGTGGACGGGCTCGATGGCTTGGCGGCGGGGATGATCGCGATCGGCGGCCTCGCGTTCTTCACCTATACCTATGTGCTCGCTCGGTCTGCGTCGCCGGGCGACTACTCCTCGCTCGCGACCCTCATCCTCGCCGTCCTCGTGGGCGGATGCATCGGCTTCCTGCCCCACAACGGGCACCCAGCCAAGATCTTCATGGGCGACTCGGGCTCGATGGTGCTGGGACTGACCATCGCCGCCGCCGCGATCATCGTCACCGGGCAGATCGACCCCGACCTCGTGTCGCAGCGAGAGCGCGTGCCTGCCTTCATCCCCATCCTGTTGCCGATCGTGGTGGTCGCCATCCCGCTCATCGACATGACTGCGGCCGTCATCCGCCGCACGCTGCGCGGCCAGTCTCCCTTCGCGCCGGACTCGCATCACCTGCACCACGTGCTGCTGCGCAACGGCCACACGCATCGGTGGGCTGTTGGGGTGCTGTACCTGTGGACCTTCGTGCTGAGCTTCGGCACGGTGTCCGTCGTGTTCGCGCCAGGATGGGTCGCGGCGCTGCTCATCATCGCCGGAATCGGGATCGGCTGCCTCGTGACGTTCTCTGAGCGGGTGCGCGAAGCCGTGACGAGCGTATGGGGACGCGTGCTCGCGATGGTGCGCGCAGCGTCGGCCGGACCAGTGAAGGAGGAGGCGTGAGCCCACAGGAGAAGGTGTTCAAGCGCGGACTGAAGCTGTCGGCGATCGCGGTGCTGATTGTCGCCGTCGCGGGAACGGCGATCGCGTACTTCGCCGGTGGCACGGAGGCGATGTGGTCCGCGCTCGCGGGAGCGGGGCTCGCCGCGATCTTCGGGCTCGGCACTCAGCTCGCCGCGGCCCTCACCGTGCGCAAGGAGCCTTTGGTGTTTGTCGGCGCCGTAGCGGCGTCCTCGATGGGCAAGATCCTGCTCGTGATCGTGGCCGCCGTCGTTGCTCAGAACGTCGAGTCGCTTGTGCGGCCGGCCTTTGGCGCGACTCTCCTTGCAGGTTCCATCGCCGCGATTATCATCGACATCGTCGTGTTCCAGACGGGGCGCATACCTTACGTCAACCCGGCACCCAAAGAGGGCGTCGAAGGTCCCGACGATGGGGTACGCTAGTCCCCGATCCAGACCAATCCTTGGCCTGCCTTCCTGCGCGGCCTGATTACCGGAGAGTGTGCTCTGAACGTCGCGCTGACTCGCCTCATCGCCTCGGAAAGCGGTGACGGCTTCCACGCGCCCTCGATCGCTGATTTCTACCCCGAAGCGCTGTTTGGCGAGGGTACCTTCTACGAGTTCAACCGCGTGATGCTGGTTCGCCTCATCGCCGCCGTGCTGATCTCGGGAATCATGATCTTCGTCGCGCGCCGCGCCACCGTGGTGCCCACGCGCGGCCAGTCGGTGGTCGAGGTCATCATCGACTACCTCCGTCAGAACGTCGTCTACGGCGTCCTCGGTGAGAAGGAGGGCAAGAAGTACGAGAAGCTGCTGCTGACGTTCTTCTTCGGCATCCTCGCGTTCAACATCACGGGCGTCATCCCCGGCCTCAACATCGCCTCCACGGGACTCATCGGCATCTCGCTCGCGCTCGCCGCGACCACGTGGATCGTGTACATCACAAATGGTGTGAAGGCCCACGGCGCTGGCGGCTACATCAAGCACTCGCTGTTCCCGCCGGGCGTGCCTGGACCGCTCAAGCCGCTCATCGCGCTCATCGACTTCCTGCAGGTGCTCATCATTCGCCCCGCGACCCTCGCGCTGCGACTCACGATCAACATGATCGTCGGCCACCTGCTGCTGGTGCTGACCTACTCGGCAACGCAGTACTTCTGGGTTCAGGCTCCGTCCAACTTCAACCTGCTGTACGGACTGTTCACGTTCCTCGGAATTCTCTTCATCACGTGCCTCGAGATGTTCGTGGCACTGCTTCAAGCGTTCATTTTCTCCATCCTCTCCGCTGTGTACATCAACATGGCAATCAGCGAGGACCACTAACCGTCCGGGCCGCAACCGGACACGAAAGGAATCACCATGGCAGACGTCACGACGCTTGCTGAGCTTTCGGGCAACATCAACACGGTGGGTTATGGCCTCGCGGCCATCGGTCCCGCGATCGGTCTGGGCATCCTGCTCGGCAAGGTCGTCGAGGGCACCGCTCGCCAGCCTGAGATGGCCGGAAAGCTCCAGGGCATCATGTGGATCGGTGTTGGTCTGATCGAGGTGCTCGCGCTCATCGGTATCGCGACCCCGTTCTTCCTTCCCTAAGCCATGACGACGCTCGCAAGTGTGCTGCTTGCAGCGGAGGAAGGCGAAGGCCACAACCCGCTGTTCCCAGCAACGTTTGAGATCTTCTGGGGTGTCATCGCCCTCGCGATCATCTTTGGCGCGCTCTACAAGGTTGTGCTGCCCAAGCTGCTTGGGACGCTCGACAAGCGAGCGGAGCTGATCGAAGGCGGCATCTCCAAGGCTGAGAAGGCCCAGGCAGAGGCTGCGGCTGCGCTCGAGGAGTACACGGCGCAGCTGACCGACGCCAGGGCTGAGGCTGCCCGCATTCGCGAAGACGCGCGTGCCGAGGCCTCGCAGATCCTTGCGGAGACGCGCGAGAAGGCGGCCAAGGAGGCCGAGCGCATCGCTGCGGCGGCGCAGAAGGCTCTCGAGGCCGAGCGCCAGCAGACCATCGTGTCGCTGCGTGCAGAGGTCGGTGCTCTGGCAACCGAACTGGCTTCCCGCATCGTGGGCGAGGCTCTCGCCGACGACGCACGCCAGCAGCGAGTCATCAACGCGTTCCTCGACGACCTCGAGAACAACGTCAAGGCGGAGGCGTAAGCATGCGCGGAGCGAGTCAGGCATCGCGGGCTGCGGTGCTCGAGGCATTTGAGCCGGTGGCGGAGGCCGCTGGCAAGGACGCCTTCACGATTGCGGAGCAGCTGTTTTCCGTCGTCGACGTGCTCGACTCCTCCGGCTCGCTTCGCCGTGCCCTGACCGATCCTGCCCGGCCGGGCCACGACAAGGCTGAACTTGTCGACGCCCTCTTCGGCGGACTCGACTCTCGCGTGGTGGACGTTCTCAAGGAGTTCGCGCACGCGCGCTGGTCCGAGGACGCAGACCTTGCGGAGTCTGTGGAGCACGCAGGCGTGCGGGCGCTGTTCGCCTTCGCGCAGGTGACCGGCAAGCTCGACACGGTCGAGGAGGAGCTGTTCCGCGTCGAGCGACTGCTGTCCTCGAACCGCGAGCTGCTCACCGCCGTGTCGAACCGCTCGGCCACCAAGGAGGCGCGTCTGGGAGTGTTCCGCGACGTGTTCGGCGGCAAGCTCTCCCCGGTGACCACAGCGATGCTGGAGCGCACCGTCGCGGTGCCGCGCGGGCGTCGGCTGGTCCCCACGATCAACGAGCTGCTGGAGGCGGCCGCGAAGCGCCGCGGCCGTGACATCGCAAACGTCACCGCTGCCGTGGAGCTCAGCGCCGCGCAGCGCAAGCGCCTCGCCACGATTCTTTCCTCGGCATACGGCCGTGAGATTCAGATCAACGCCACCGTGGACCCCAAGGTCCTTGGCGGCATCCGAGTTCAGGTTGGGGCAGAGGTCGTGGACGGCACCGTCCTCGCCCGCCTCGACAACGCACGACGACGACTGGTCGGCTGAGCCGACGCACAACCCCGCGACAGCGGATTCGACAGGAGACCAAGAGCATGGCCAACGTGACGATCAGCCCCGATGAGATCAGGGCCGCACTGGACAGTTATGTGAAGTCGTACGAGCCCACCGGCGCCGTGCGCGACGAGGTGGGCCGCGTGACCCTCACGGCCGACGGCATCGCGCAGGTCGAGGGACTTCCCGGCTGCATGGCGAACGAGCTGCTGCGCTTCGAGGACGGCACGCTTGGCCTCGCGCTGAACCTCGACGTGCGCGAGGTGGGTGTCGTTGTGCTCGGTGAGTTCACCGGCATCGAGGAGGGCCAGGAGGTCCGCCGTACGGGCGAGGTGCTCTCCGTCGCGGTTGGCGACGGCTACCTCGGTCGCGTCGTGGACCCGCTCGGCAACCCGATCGACGGCCTTGGCGACATCGAGACCGAGGGCCGCCGCGCCCTCGAGCTTCAGGCTCCTGGCGTTATGCAGCGCAAGTCGGTGCACGAGCCGCTCCAGACCGGCCTCAAGGCCATCGACGCCATGATCCCGATCGGTCGCGGTCAGCGCCAGCTCATCATCGGCGACCGCCAGACCGGCAAGACCGCCATCGCGATCGACACGATCATCAACCAGAAGGCGAACTGGGAGACCGGCGACCCCACCAAGCAGGTGCATTGCATCTACGTCGCAATCGGTCAGAAGGGCTCGACCATCGCGTCCGTGCGTGGCGCCCTCGAGGAGGCCGGAGCTCTCGAGTACACGACGATCGTCGCCGCCCCCGCGTCCGACCCCGCTGGCTTCAAGTACCTCGCGCCCTACACCGGCTCCGCGATCGGCCAGCACTGGATGTACGACGGCAAGCACGTCCTGATCATCTTCGATGACCTGTCGAAGCAGGCAGAGGCCTACCGCGCCGTGTCGCTCCTCCTGCGTCGTCCGCCGGGCCGCGAGGCGTACCCCGGTGACGTCTTCTACTTGCACAGCCGTCTGCTCGAGCGCTGCGCCAAGCTCTCGGATGAGATGGGTGCTGGTTCGATGACTGGTCTGCCTGTCATCGAGACCAAGGCGAACGACGTCTCGGCGTACATCCCCACGAACGTCATCTCCATCACCGACGGCCAGATCTTCCTCCAGTCTGACCTCTTCAACGCCAACCAGCGTCCTGCTATCGACGTCGGCATCTCGGTGTCCCGCGTTGGTGGTTCGGCGCAGGTGAAGGCCATGAAGCAGGTCTCTGGAACGCTCAAGATCGACCTCGCGCAGTACCGCTCTCTCGAGGCGTTCGCGATGTTCGCGTCCGACCTCGATGCCGCGTCGCGACAGCAGCTGACGCGTGGTGCTCGCCTCATGGAGCTCCTCAAGCAGCCGCAGTACTCGCCGTACCCGGTCGAGGAGCAGGTCGTCTCGATCTGGGCCGGCACCAAGGGCAAGCTCGACAAGATCGCCGTTGGCGATGTGCTCCGCTTCGAGCGCGAGCTGCTCGACCACCTGCGTCGCAACACCAAGGTGCTCGATACGATCGCGAAGACCGGTCAGCTGAGCTCCGAGGTTGAGGAAGAGCTCAACAAGCACGTCGACGACTACGTCTCGACGTTCCTCGCTTCCGAGGGCGCAGAGCTTGGCACCACCTCCACCATCGAGGGCGGCGGCGACGCCGAGGTGGAGCAGGAGCAGATCGTCACCAAGAAGAAGAAGTAGGCGAATGGGTGGACAGCAGCGCGTCTACCGGCAGCGGATCCGGTCGACACAGTCGCTGAAGAAGATCTTCCGTGCGATGGAGCTCATTGCGGCTTCACGCATCGGAAAGGCGCGCCAGCGCGTGACCGCGGCGACGCCGTACGCTCGCGCGATCACGCGTGCCATCAGCGCCGTGGCGACCCACTCGTCCGTTGACCACCCACTGACCACGCACCGCACGGACACCAACCGCGTCGCGGTGCTCACGATCGCCGCGGACCGCGGTATGGCCGGTGCGTACAGCGCCAATGCCATCCGTGAGGCCGAGCGTCTCCGTGAGCGCCTGATCGCGGACGGCAACGAGGTGGTGCAGTACGCGTCGGGTCGCCGAGCGGTGTCCTACTACGGCTTCCGCCACCGCGAGCTCGCTGGCCAGTGGGTGGGCGGCTCCGACGCTCCGACCCACGCCGTGGCGAAGGACGTGGCCACCACGCTGTTCAACGCGTTCACCGCGGCAGCGGAGGACGGCGGCGTCTCCGAGCTCCACGTGGTGTACACGCACTTCACCTCGATGGTCTCGCAAGAGACCCGCGTGATTCGCATGCTCCCTCTTGAGATCGTCGAGGGCGTTGCGGAGCCCGGCGAGGGCGTGGCCCCGCTGTACGACTTCGAGCCCAGCGCGGAGGGCGTGCTCGACGCGCTGCTCCCGCGCTACATCGAGGCGCGCATCTACGCGATCATGCTGCAGGCCGCAGCCTCCGAGCTTGCGAACCGTCAGCGCGCGATGAACACCGCGGTGTCGAACGCAGAGGACATCATCCGTAACTACACCAGGCTCGCCAACTCGGCGCGCCAGGCAGAGATCACCCAGGAAATCAGCGAGATCGTCTCGGGCGCGGATGCGCTCGCGGCCTCGTGATCGGAAACGAGAGACCATGACCCCCACCGCGAAGACCTCCAAGGCACCGACCGCGAAGGCCCCGGCAAAGAAGGCTCCTGCCAAGAAGGCGCCTGCGGCGAAGAAGGACGCGAACCCTGACGTGGTCGTCGGCCGCGTTGCCCGCGTCATCGGCCCCGTCGTCGACATCGAGTTCCCCGCCGACGCGCTGCCTGACATCTACCACGCGCTCACCGTCGAGATCGACCTCTCGAGCCAGGGTGAGGACGAGGGCGTCCTGCACATGACGCTCGAGGTTGCTCAGCACCTCGGCGACAACATGGTGCGCGCCATCGCCCTGAAGCCCACCGACGGCCTCGTGCGCGGCGCGCTCGTCAAGGACACCGGCGCTCCCATCTCCGTCCCCGTGGGCGACGTGACCAAGGGCCACGTGTTCAACGTGACCGGTGACGTGCTCAACCTCGAAGAGGGTGAGACCCTCGAGATCAACGAGCGTTGGCCTATTCACCGCAAGCCCCCGTCGTTCGACCAGCTCGAGTCGAAGACGCAGATGTTCGAGACCGGCATCAAGGTCATCGACCTGCTCACCCCCTATGTGCAGGGTGGAAAGATCGGCCTCTTCGGTGGTGCGGGCGTCGGCAAGACGGTTCTCATCCAGGAGATGATCTACCGCGTCGCCAACAACCACAACGGTGTGTCCGTGTTCGCCGGTGTGGGTGAACGCACCCGTGAGGGCAACGACCTCATCCAGGAGATGACCGAGTCTGGCGTCATCAAGCAGACCGCCCTGGTGTTCGGCCAGATGGACGAGCCGCCGGGCACGCGTCTCCGCGTCGCCCTGTCCGCGCTCACGATGGCGGAGTACTTCCGTGACGTGCAGTCGCAGGACGTGCTCCTGTTCATCGACAACATCTTCCGCTTCACGCAGGCGGGTTCCGAGGTGTCGACGCTGCTCGGCCGCATGCCGTCCGCGGTGGGCTACCAGC
>CALALQ010000079.1 GCA_937925595.1 uncultured Demequina sp.
CGTGGCGGGGTCGGTCGCCGACCATGCCGGCAGCGCCGCTTTCGCGGCGGCGACGGGGCCCTCCCCTGAGCCCGAGGCTTCCAACGTTGTCACGGTGGTGAGCCTCGCTTTCTGGCTAGTTATTGATTGGAACTGGGTTTACTCGGTTGCAGCAGCCGCGACCACCGCGTCGACCACGGCCTGGGGGCCGCCGGTGCCAGCGAAGATCGTGACGATGCCGTCGTTGAGCGCGCCACCGACGTTCGGACCGAGGTCCGTGTCGAGCCAGAGCTGCACGTAGGCAGCGGAAGAAGCGGCGGCCGCAATCTCCTGGTTGATCGGGTGAGCAACGGAGGAAGCAGCACCCGGGGCAACCGGCATACCGCCGACGACCTCAGCGAACTCGCTCTGAACCTCGTCGCTCACGATGTAGGAGAGGAACTCCGCGCACTCGACAGGAGCGTCGACGTAGCAGGAGAAGCCGTCACCACCACCGAGGGCAGCGGTCGGGTCACCCTGTCCGCCACCAACACCGGGAACCGGGAACCAGTCGAGGTCGTCGAGCAGAGCAGCGATGCCCTCGTCAGAACCGTCGGTGAAGCCCTGGTAGACGAAGAAGTTCCACTGACCCATGAGCTCCATGGCGGCGTTGCCGTTGGCAACGAGGCCCGCAGAGGAGGTAGCACCGGTCTGTGCAACGGTCGACATGTAGTCGTTCTGGAACGGCTTGGTGTCGATGAACTTCTGCAGGTCCTCACCGGCCTTGATGAAGCAGGGGTCAGAGAAGTCGAACGAGCCGAGGTTCTTGATGACATCCTGCGAGCAGGCCTGGAGCGCGAAGTTGTACCACCAGTGCGCGGCGGGCCACTTGTCAGAGGCGCCAACGGCGATGGGGGTGATGCCCGCGTCCTTCAGCTTCTGGACAGCAGCGTTGAGCTCGTCGAACGTCGTGGGCTCGGAGGTGATGCCAGCCTTCTCGAAGAGCGACTTGCGGTACCAGATGCCCTCAACAGCGAACTGGAAGGGAAGACCATAGGTCTTGCCGTCCGCCTGCCACGGGCCAACAGAGCCACCGAGGCGAGCAATGTCGTCAGCGAGGATGTCGCTGACGTCCATCAGGTAGCCGGCCTCAGCCTGGGCTGCCATCTCGCCGCCGCCCCACTGCTGGAACATGTCGGGCGCGTCGCCGGACTGCAGAGCGGTGGGGATGCGGGTGCGCTGCAGGTCCTCGTTCTGGATCTGCTCGATCTGGATGGTGACGTGGGGGTTGTCTGCGGTGAAGTCGTCCGCAACCTTCTGCCAGAAGTCACCGAGGGTGTTCTCGCCGGAGTCTCCGGCCACGGCGTTGTGCCACCAGGTGATGGTGACGGGTTCCTTCTCGCCGCCCGTGTCGCCACCGGAGGGTCCGGTGGTGGGGTCGTCAGTGCCGGTGCATGCGGCGAGCACCAGCGCGGACGAGGCAGCGAGCGCCGCGAATGCGGCCATTCGTCGCATGTGCGCCATTGGGTTTGTCCTTTCGGATCGTCGTTGATCATGCCGAACACGGGCAGTCTGACACTCGCGGGGTTTTCGCGTCAAACGTTGTCGATAACGTTTTCGCAACAGTCGATTCCGGGCTACTATATGCCTCATGAATCCTGCCGCCAGGGTCAAGCTCTCCGATGTCGCAAAGCGAGCCGGGGTGTCTGTTGCCACGGTCTCCAAGGTCGTCAACGGACGCTACGGCGTGGCTAAAGACACGGTGGACCTTGTCCAGTCCGTGATCGACGAACTCGGCTACGTCGGCAACCTGTCGGCGGCAAGTCTGCGGTCTGCCAGCACAAACGTGCTGGGAATCCTCGTCGCCGACTTTGAGCCCTACTCGGCAGAGATCGTCAAGGGTGCTGCGATCACGACCCGCGGAACCGACTGGGAGCTGCTGAGCCACGCCGGCGGCGAGCGCCATGGTTGGGAGCGTCGATCGATCGCTCGCCTTGGCGGAACGCTGATCGACGGCGCGGTGGTCGTGACGCCGACGACGTCCGATGTGAACTTCATCGTGCCCGTCGTGGCCATCGACCCCCACTACGGGCCCAATCAGGTTCCCACCGTCGACGCCGACTCCTACGGCGGCGCCACCGCGGCCACGCAGCACCTCATCGAGCTCGGCCACACGCGCATCGCGTTCATCGGCGGACGTGAAGAGCTCGACTCGTCTCGCCTTCGCGAGACGGGGTATCGCGACGCGATGGCCGCCGCGGGTCTTGAGGTGCCGGAGAACTTCGTGCGACTGTCGCATTACGACCCCGACTTCGCCGAGACGATAGCTCTCGAGATGCTCGCCCTGCCTAATCGGCCCACGGCGATCTTCGCAGCGAACGACGTCACCGCGATCCGGGTCCTTGGCGCGGCTGCCACGCTCGGCATCAAGGTGCCGGAGGAGCTGTCGGTTGTCGGCTTCGACGACATCCCGCAGGCCGCGCTGGTGACGCCCACGCTCACGACGGTGCGTCAGCCGCTCGGCGCAATGGGTGCCGCGGCGATGCAGATGCTGCTTGACCTGCTCGGCGGTGTTGAGCGTGAGACACACGTGCGCATGCCCACCGAGCTCGTGGTGCGCGACAGCACCGCACCCGCTCCCAAGCGCTGACCCACGGCTGAACGCGCCTGCGCCGCCACTCTTGTTGCTGCCACTCGTGCGGCCAGTGCCACTGCTGAAGGGCGCTCGCGCTCCCGGCCCTGCATGCGTTGCGATCGCGCCTTGGTTGCAGGGTCCTCGAGCTCACCACCCTGCACGCGTCGTCACGCGCTGGGCGCGCCAACAGCGCACGCCAGCCACAGCGTCGGGAAGAAGGAAATTACTGAGGACGGGCCGCCGCGTAGGCCGCACGGATCTCCGGGTGGGGGTCCGACGCTGGGGCGGAGACGATCTCGACCGGCCACCCGGGACGCGAACCAGTGAGCGCCCACGCCGCCTGGACGGCAGCACCGGCGGCGACATACTCGCCGGGCTCCGGAATCTCCACGGGGACGTCGAACACCTGCGAGGCCACCACCGCGACGGCAGGGGACTGCGCCGCGCCACCGACGATGAGCACGCGGTGCGCCTCCACGCCCTGCGTGAGGATCGCATCCATGCCGTCCGCAAGACCGCACAGCAGTCCCTCGAACGCCGCACGCGCGAGGTTCTCCCTGGTCATTGACGCAAGGGTCAGTCCCGTGAGCGACGCCGTCGCATCGGGGAGGTTGGGTGTGCGCTCGCCCTCAAAGTAAGGAACGAGAACAGAGCCGCCCGCGCCCGGTTCGGCGTCGAGCGCGAGGCGGCTCAGCTCAGAGTGATCGACGCCGAGTACGCGGGCGAACGCATCAAGGATGCGTGCCGCATTCAGGGTCGCGATCAGGGGAAGGAAGTCTCCTGACGCCGAAGCGAATCCCGCCACTGTACCGGTGACGTCGCGGACTGGCGAGGGGGTTACGGCGAAAACTGTTCCAGAGGTGCCGATAGACACCACGACGTCTCCAGCTGCGGCGCCAAGGCCAAGGCCCGCTGCTGCGTTGTCGCCGGCGCCCGGTCCAAGGATCGGGCTGCTCGCGGCGATGGACGAGTGGACTTTGCCGGGGCTCTCCGCCGGCCCGAGCACTCGCGGCAGGACGGCGTCGTGCCCGAGCGCGGCGGAGAGCAGTTCGCGATCGTACGCGCCGGTGGCGGGGCTCCAGTACCCCGTCCCCGAAGCGTCCGATCGGTCCGTGGCAAGCGCCTCAAGCACAGGACCAAGCGGGGACTCGGCCGCTGGTCCGTAGCCCATGAGGCGCCATGTAAGCCAGTCGTGGGGGAGCGCGACGGCCGCCACTCGGGCGGCATTGTCGGGCTCGTTGTCGCGCAGCCACCTCAGCTTGGTGGAGGTGAAGCTTGCGACGGGAACGAGTCCGGTGCGCTCGGCAAGAGCCTCGGCACCGAACTCGGCGATGAGATCCTTCGCCGCCCCCGCGGAACGCGTGTCGTTCCACAGCAGGGCCTCGCGGATCACGTTGCCTTCAGCATCGAGGGCGACCATGCCGTGCTGCTGGCCGCCGACGCTGATGGCGGCTACGTCGTCGATCCCGCCAGCGGCGGAGATCGCCTCTTGCAGGGCGTCCCACCAGTGGCGGGGATCGACGGACGTGCCATCGGGGTGACTGGCCCGGCCCGAGCGCACGACGGCGCCCGTGTCCAGATCGCGAATTACGACCTTGCAGCTCTGGGTGGAGGAGTCCACCCCAGCGACCAGCGTCATTGCTCCCCTTATATCTCTAGTGCGTACTGCGAAGTGCGTGGCTCAGCCGCGGGCTCCCATGAGGTGCTCGGCGGCGAGCTGCTGCAGGCGAACGAAGCCGAAGCCCTTGCCGCCGTAGTAGGCGTCGGGGTCGAAGTCCTCGAACGCGGAGCGGTCGGCCTTGAAGTCGTCCGCGGTCTCGCCCTCGCCCAGCGTGGGCTGGCCGAGCTCGTAGACGCGGGCGGCTTGCAGCGCCTCCTGCACCTCGGGGTCCTCGCGGAAGGCCTTCGCGCGCTCCTTGAGGATGAGGTACATGCGCATGTTCGCCTTGACGGACTCCCACACGCCCTCTTCGTCCTCGGTGCGCGACGGCTTGTAGTCGAAGTGACGTGCACCGTCGTATGAGGGGCCACCGTTGGGCGAGCCGTTCTCGAGCAGGTCAACAA
The DNA here is from genome assembly GCA_937925595.1 of uncultured Demequina sp. Next base: position 4,658 of record CALALQ010000079.1, read on the forward strand.
GCGAGAAGGCGTTGTACAGGTCGCCGTGACCGAAGACGAGGTCCTGGTCGTACTTGATGCCGCGCTGACCGTTGAGGTCGATGTGGAA
>CALALQ010000080.1 GCA_937925595.1 uncultured Demequina sp.
CGTTTCAGGCTCTTTCCACGAGGAGACGCAGATTTTTCCACGGCCCAGGTCAGAGGCGGTTTCCGTGACGACTGCCGCTGACAGTCGATTGAAGATCGGTGACGCCATTTCTTAGCCCAGAGGAGACCGTCTCAAGGTGGTTCGGTCTGCCTTGTCACGGCCCGGAACCACTTCCGATTGGGTCTCTCCGCGTACAGCGGTCGGCCCTTTCTCCAGACCGAATACGAGGGGGAGACTCGAGACGCGACAAGAACCACCGGCGACGTGCCGAGCGTGGCGCCCCAATCGCTCATGGGAGGTGCCGGACGGCCCCGCGACGCGGTGACGCTCGTAGGAGTGGGAGGGCACTGTCGCGACGGGCTGGCTCAGCACGACCAGCGCGCGTACAAGATGTACGGACAGCGCCCGACGCGCGCACGCCAGTGTCGGTGCGAGCGCGATCTTCCGTGTCAGCCGTGGTGGAGGGGCATGCGAAGCTCAGACGGCGATCGCCATGTGCCGGCGGTGCTGGTGCCGCCATCGGCGCCTTGCCCTGCGCGAACAGTGGAATACGGGAACACCGCTGTCGACGTTGAGGCGAACGGCGTCTTCGTCGTTGAGGTCGCGATCGTGAAGCGTCGCTCTCAGCCACGCGCGCCACCTGCTGGCGCCGTCGACCGTGGCCGCCTCGATCATCTCGGGGTACTGCTTGGTCGCCATCCGATGCGACGCGCTCCTGATCGACGCGCACGAGGCGTTCGCCGCCGCTCGGGGCGCCGGTGAACACGACGGACTCATGAACGATGCCATCCATCCCGGCGCGGCCGGACACCTCCTCCTCGCCAAGGTGGCAGCCGACGCGCTCGGCTTACGCGCGCCGGCAACTCTGGCAAGCCGACACCCCGACCATCCGCAAAAGGTTACGGCGCCATCGGCACCGCGCAACGTGGCGTCGGGGTCGGGTCTATCGCCGGAGCTAGTTGTACTGACCCAGACCGTTGTTGACGTAGGAGAGGCCTCCGGGGTCGAGTTGGAGCTGTCTAGTTCCCCTGCTCGTTCACACGGAGGCCTCTCGTGTCCCACGCTAATGCCCGGCTCACTCCAGCTGGTCGGTTGATCATGGTCCAGCGCATCCAGTCGGGGCGCGCGGTCGCGCATGTCGCGGCGGAGATGGGTATCTCGCGGACGACGGCGTGGCGGTGGTGGCGACGGTTCCGTGAGAGCGGGCCTGCCGGTCTCATCGATCGTTCCAGCGTTGCCCGTTCGCATCCCGCCAGGACCGGGGCGTGCGTGGAGGCTCGCGTGCGGATCGTGCGCGAGTTGACGCGTCGGGGTCCGGTGTTCATTGCCGCGAAGCTCGGCCTGCACGCCTCGACTGTCGGGCGTGTGCTGCGCCGCCACCGAGTACCGCTGCTGCGGGAACTGGACCCGGTCACCGGGACGGTGATTCGCGCGTCGCGCCGCTCGGCGAACCGGTACGAGCACACCTATCCCGGGTCGTTGATCCACGTCGACGTGAAGAAGTTCGGCCGCATCCCCGACGGCGGCGGATGGCGCGCGCACGGCCGTGGAGCACGCCCCGCTCACCAGCGCGGCCTCGGCCACGACTATGTCCACACCGTCATCGACGACCACTCCCGACTCGCCCACGCCGAGATCCACCGCGACGAGAAAGGCATCACTGCCGCTGGGGTCCTCGAACGCGCGATCGCGTTCTACGCGGCACTCGGCGTCAGAGTCGAACGGGTCATCAGCGACAACGCGTTCGCCTACCGGCACTCGGCCGCGTTCCGCGACGTGATCGACACGCACGGCATCATCCAGAAGTTCATCCGCCCACACTGCCCCTGGACCAACGGGAAAGTCGAGCGCTTCAACCGCACCCTCGCCACCGAGTGGGCCTACGCCCAGACCTGGACCTCGAACGCCGCTCGAGCAGCGGCCTTGCCCGCCTGGCTTGACTACTACAACCTAGACAGGCGCCACCTCGGCATCGGAGGCCACACCCCCATCGACCGAATCAACAACGGTCGAGGTCAGTACAGCTAGTCCACCGACGTGAGATGGATCAGCTCGGCCTGGCCTGGAGCAAGCGCGCTCATCGGGAGTCCGACCGTAGCGAGGGCGGCACCCGACATCTCGCAACCTTCGCCTGCCCAGGCGGGCTTGGTCG
>CALALQ010000081.1 GCA_937925595.1 uncultured Demequina sp.
CGATGCGCCCGCCGAGGTCCACCTCGACCGGACGCGGCGTCAACCGCGCCGAGACCATCTGCTGACCCGGGCGACGGCGTTGTTGCTCGAGACGGCGCACCGCAGTCGACGAGGGCTGCACGGGGGCGCCGGTCGGTGAGCCCGACCCGGAACAGGCCATCAGGACTCCGGCTCCGGCAAGTATTGATCCGAGAAGGAAGGATCGACGGCCGAGTTCAGTCATGAACCTGCCCCCGCCGGTGCTCGACCGACGTGGTGTCGCCGGGGTGCATCAGCAGCCGGCGACGGGCCACGAATTCCTCGGAGTCGATGTCACCGCGGGCGAACCGCGCCTCGAGCAGCCGCAGCGGATCGGACTCCGGGCTGGTGCGGCCAGGCCCGTTTGCGCGGTCGGTGCGGAACATCATGGCCACCAGATAGATCACCACCGCCCAGAATGCGAACATGCACACGGCCATGACGATCCATCCGGTCCAGGTCAGCTCACCTGCCCAGCCCATCATGGTCGCCTCCTTTCACCGGTTCGTGCCTCCAGCCTGACGCGTGTACCCCCCGATTCCTGTGGAGGTCGTATGAAGATTTGCTCAAGAAGCCCCGCCGCAGCGTCGACACCAGAAATGGCTGGTGATGATGGACGCCATGGACTCCTCTCACTCGCAGCCCACCGCGACCAGCGACCCGGCGGCGCCGCCGCGGCCACCGACGGGGTTGCGGGCGATGGTCGTCGAGGACGAGGCACCGTTGGCGAACCTGATCGGCTCGTATCTCGAACGCGACGGGTTCGAGACCGCGATTACCGGTGACGGCGCCGGCGCCGTCACCCTCGCCCGGCAGGTCGACCCCGATGTCGTGGTCCTCGATCTGGGGCTGCCTCATCTGGACGGGGTTGAGGTGTGCCGGCAACTGCGGACCTTCTCCGACGCCTACGTGGTGATGCTCACCGCCCGCACCGAAGAAATCGATACCCTCATCGGGTTGTCCGTGGGCGCGGATGACTACATGAGCAAACCGTTCAGCCCCCGCGAATTGATGGCCCGCATCCAGGCCATGCTGCGCCGTCCCCGCACCGGTATCGCCGCACCGGCCGAGGCCGCCCCCGGCCTGATCCGCAGCGTCGGGGACCTGGTCATCGATGTGGACGGACGGGAAGTCACCGTCGCCGGGAGGCCGGTGGCCTTGACCCGCACCGAGTTCGACGTCCTGGCCGCGCTGGCACGCGATCCCGGTGTTGTGCTGACCCGGGCTCAGCTGATCGAGGCGGTGTGGGGACCGAGCTGGACCGGCGACGCGCATCTGGTCGATGTGCACGTCGGTCATCTGCGCCGCAAACTCGGCGACGATGCTGTCCGCGGCCGCTATGTGCGCACCGTGCGTGGGGTCGGCTACAAGATGGGCGCCGGACAATGACGGCCCGGCGCCCCCACCGCAGTCGAGGTTCAGCTGCATCGCCCCAGCAGGCACTGGCGGGATCGAGTTTCGGCACCCGGCTGTTCCTCGCCTTGACCGTGGTGGTGGTCGGCTGCGCCGTCAGCGCCTGGCTCGTCGCTTCCGCCCTCGCGCCCGGCATCTTCCATGATCACCTCGGTCAGGCCGGCATCGACCACAACTCGAGTCAGGCCGCGCACGTCGAAGAGGCGTTCGCCTGGGCGATCGTCCTTGCATGGGGTCTGGCGGTCGCGGTCGCGGTGCTGCTGGCATTGGCGGTGAGCTGGTATATCACCCGCCGTGTTCAACGCTCGTTGACCGCGGTGACCACCTCGACCGCCCGGATCGCCGGCGGCCGGTACGACACTCGCGTGTCCAGCCCCGGTCTCGGCCGCGAATTCGACGACCTTGCCCTGACCGTCAACGAACTCGCCCGCCGTCTCGACGCCACCGAGGCCACCCGCCGCCGGATGCTCGCCGATCTCGGCCACGAGATGCGCACCCCGATTGCGACCCTCGACTCCTACCTCGAAGCCCTCGACGACGGCGTCCGCACCTTCGACGACGACACCCGACAAGTGTTGCGCGCCGCCACCCACCGGCTGGGTCGTCTCGCCCAGGACATCACCGCGGTCTCGCGCGCCGAAGAACACCTCACCCGCATCCGGCCGGTGCCCATCACCACCGGCGTCTTGGTCACCGCCGCGGTCGATGCGGTGCGCGAACGGTACGAGAACAAAGGCGTCGAATTGCACAGCCGTCTCGACGACTCCCTGATCGTATCGGTCGACCCCGACCGGCTCGGCCAGGTCCTGGGCAACCTGCTCGACAACGCCCTGCGCCACACCCCGACCGGCGGCACCGTCACCGTCACCAGCAGACGAGCGAACCGCGATCGGGTGGAGATCACGGTGGCCGACACCGGCGAGGGCATTGCTCCCGAGCACCTCGACCACCTCTTCGACCGGTTCTACCGCGCCGATACTGCCCGTGATCGCCGACACGGCGGCAGCGGTATCGGCCTGACCATCACCCGTGCCCTCGTCGAAGCCCACCACGGGCGCATCCGAGCACACAGTGACGGGCCGGGCCGTGGGGCACGCTTTACGATCGAACTACCCGTCATTGCAGTCTGACCTCGGAGCCTGCTTCGGTGTTGCCGTATCCGGCACATCTCAATCCGTGGACTCACGACCTCCGAGTGCGGGCCCTCGACTGGGGGACTGAACGCCTCCGCCATGTTTGTTGTCGTCGGCGCCGACGGACCACCTCTGTCAGGCGTGGGCGCCGTCGGGAACGAGCTCGGCGATCAGCGCCTCGACCTTGGCTTTGATCTCGTCGCGGATCGGACGCACCGCCTCGACCCCTTGCCCGGCCGGATCCTCGAGCACCCAATCCCGATAGGACTTGCCCGGAAACACCGGGCACGTGTCGCCGCACCCCATGGTGATCACCACATCGGAGGCCTGCACCGCGTCGACGGTGAGGATCTTCGGGTTCTGCGCGGAAATGTCGATACCCACCTCGGCCATCGCCTCGACGGCGGCCGGGTTGACCTGCTCGGCCGGTGCGGAGCCTGCGGAACGGACCTCGACCCGGTCGCCGGCCAGCGCGGTGAGGAATCCCGCGGCCATCTGGGAACGGCCGGCGTTGTGCACACACACGAACAACACCGAGGGTGTGCGTGCGGTCGAGGAATCGGTGGTCATGAAAACAGACGTCCTTTCGAAGAGAATTCAGGCAGAAACGGTGTCGAGTTCGGCCAGCAAAGCCTGCACGCGAGTGTCGATATCGTCGCGGACGGCGCGTACCGTCTCGAGCGACTCGTCGTTCGGATCGAGCAACGACCAGTCGAGGTAGCGCTTACCCGGATACACCGCGCACGCGTCGCCGCACCCCATGGTGATCACCACATCGGCGGCTGCCACCACATCGTCGGTCAGGGGTTTGGGATATTCGCCGCCGAGATTGAGCCCGATCTCGGCCATCGCCTCGACCACGACAGGATGAATCGTCGCCGCAGGAGCCGATCCGGCGGAGCGCACGTGCACCCGCCCCGCGCCGTGATGAGCCAGCAGTGCCGCGGCCATCTGCGAGCGTCCGCTGTTGCGCACGCACACGAACAGCACCTCCGGCACATCCTTCGGCACGGCCCCTTCGGCCTGCGCCAAAGCAGTGAGGCGTTCGCCCGCGAAGCGGGTGGCCAGCGAGGGCAGGTGAGTGTGGATCTTGGCGGTGCGCCGCAGCGCCGCATACGACTCGAACACCATCCGCTCGACGGTCTGCGCCGAGAACACCCCGGCATACTTCTCGGCGAGATGCTCGGCGCTGCGGTGCAGCACCGCCTGAGGCATCAGTAGTTCCGGCTGAGCAGCGTGCTGGGACATCATCGACTCCTGAGGTGGTCGGTCCTTACGACACAGCGGGGGCAGACGAACGGGTAAAACGCTTACGCAGGGCGAGCGAGACGTAGATCAGAGCAACAAGGACAGGCACCTCGATGAGCGGACCCACCACCCCGGCCAACGCCTGACCGGAGGTGACCCCGAAGGTGCCGATCGCCACCGCGATGGCCAGCTCGAAGTTGTTACCGGCGGCGGTGAACGCCAACGTGGTGGTGCGCTCATAACCCAGGCCGACCGCAGCACCGAACAGGAACCCACCGCCCCACATGAGGATGAAGTACGCGAGCAGCGGCAACGCAATGCGTACGACGTCCCAGGGCTGCGAGGTGATCTGCTCACCCTGCAGGGCGAACAGGATCACGATCGTGAACAGCAACCCGTAGAGCGCCCACGGTCCGATCTTCGGCAGGAACGTGTCCTCATACCACTCGCGGCCCTTGGCCTTCTCGCCGAAATGGCGGGTCAAGAAGCCGGCGACCAGAGGGATGCCGAGGAAGATCAGCACCGATTTCGCGATCTGCCACGGTGAGACATCGAGGGTGGTCTGTTCGAGACCGAGCCAGCCCGGCAGGATCGACAGGTAGAACCAGCCGAGGACGGCGAACATGATGACCTGGAAGACGGAGTTGATCGCAACCAGCACGGCGGCGGCTTCGCGGTCGCCGCACGCGAGGTCGTTCCAGATGATGACCATCGCGATGCAGCGAGCCAGGCCGACGATGATCAGGCCGGTGCGGTA
>CALALQ010000082.1 GCA_937925595.1 uncultured Demequina sp.
ACGTGCGCAAGATCGCCGGCACGACGAAGCCCTCGAAGGCGAATCAGGCGGCCTTGTGATCTGTCAGCGAATCGACTCCGAGTCGCCATTGAACTTGATCCCGTTCAGCCAACCCGATGCGATCAACGTAGTTGATCCACGGACGCACGTGTACTTGACTCAGCTCCTGATCGGGGAGAGGGCGTGAGTCAGCGCTTCAGGAGATCTCCTGCTGCCCGCTCGACTGATTGGCCAACGGTTGCGAGCGGTGGCCCTGACGTCGAGTCGGCGCGTCGGTTCGTGCTGCGGCTTCGCGCCTCGATGGGCGATCGAAGCATTCGAGCCGTGGCGCGAGATGCGGGGCTCGACGAGGGAACGGTTCGTCGAACGCTTTCGGGCGATACGTGGCCAGACATCAGGACGATCACGTTGCTGGAGCAGGCTCTCGGCGTATCGCTCTATCAGAGCGCGGTCTCTCTCGGTCAGCAGAGTAAGGGCGCCTGAGCGCGCCGGGGGGCGCGCGGACAATCCTGAGGCTGATACAGCACCTTCATCGACTGATGTTGGAGTCCCGTGACGGTGGCAGTCGAACTGTCGTAGGCGGCCCGACAAGGCTCTATGGACTTACATACATCAAACTGACGCGGAGTCAAGGCGTCCGGCTGGCGCATATTTGCCGTTGGCGCGACCGTGAGCCCGGATCAAGTCGTGCTTCCCGTTGACGCGTTCGGCTAGGTGACTTTGCCAAGGATCCCGACTTCGCTTGGATCCATCACGAGAGAGTGGCGTTGCTCTGACGGAGTCCCGTGAAGATGGCCCCGCCGAGATTGATTGTGTACGTACAAGACGTACAATCATCTTTGGCGCCACGAGAGTCGATACGAGCGCCACGATGGTATCCGCGTCGCGGAGCAGCGAGGAGAGAGCATGTCAACGACGACGACCATTCGTGGGCGGCGACAGAAGGAGGAGGGCTTCATCGAGAAGCTGGGGCTTCCTAGGCCGCTGGTTTGGGGCTTCGTCGGTCTGTTGCTCTTCATGATCGGTGACGGCGTGGAGTCGGGCTACATCGCGCCGTACCTCGCGCAGCACGGTGCCGGCTCGGAGACGAATGCGGCAGTGATCATCGCGGTCTATGGCCTCCTCGTGACCGTCGGGTCATGGCTAGCTGGCGCGCTCTCGGATGTGTGGGGTCCTCGCCGAGTCATGACGATTGGCCTGGTGCTCTGGGCGGTGCTGCAGGTGCTCTTCCTCTGCATCGCTTTGCCGGCAGAGAACTTCACGCTGATGCTGATCATTTACGGGCTGCGTGGAATCGCGTACCCGTTCTTCGCGTATGGGTTCCTCGTCTGGGTCCTGGGTGCCAGCCCGGCGCATCGACTCGGCTCCGCGGTCGGCTGGTTCTACTTCGCGTTCACGGGCGGCCTCCCGACGCTCGGCTCCTTGGTTGCCAGTGGCACCGAGCCTTTGATCGGACCGTACTGGACGTTCTGGGTGGCGCTCGCCTTGGTGGTCGCCGGGGGAGTGGTGAGCCTGATGGGCCTTCGTCGTGCGCGCGGAGGAGGGCGGCTCGCCGCACCCGACGTCTCTATGGGGCGCAGCCTCTTCGACAGCGTCGCAATCGCGTTCAAGAATCCCCGTGTCGGCCTTGGATGCCTCGTGCGCGTCGTCAACACCGCGCCGCAGTTCGGCCTGTTCGTGTTCTTCCCGACGGTCTTCGCGGTCGACCTCGGCTTCGGCACCGCGGGATGGCTGCAGCTCGTCTTCATCCTTGGGGCCGCGAACATCTTCGCGAACCTCTTCTTCGGCGTGCTCAGCGACCGGCTCGGATGGCATCGCACGCTCCGGTGGTTTGGGTGCATCGGCTCAGCAGTCACCATCATGCTGTTCTACTTCCTGCCTCAGTACGTGGGGGACCAGTACTGGGTGTCGGCGGTGTGCGCCGCTCTCTTCGGGATCACCCTGGCAGGCTTCACCCCGATTTCCGTCCTGATGTCGCTGATGGCACCCGGACAAAAGGGCAACGCCATTGCGGTCTTGAACCTCGGTGCCGGCGCTGCGACCTTCGTGGGTCCGCTCATCGTCGCCGTCTTCCTCGCGCCGCTGGGAGCGGCGGGCGTAACAATCATCTTCGCCGTGCTCTACGTGCTGGCGGGAGTCTCGGTGAGGTGGCTGCAGGTCCCCGAGGAAGCGCAGGAACTCGTGGACGCGGGCCAACCGCTCGACGACGCGACTCCCGCCCAGGAGTCCGCGCGCGCATAGCTCTGTTCAGACGAGAGAAAGAGGGGTGGCCGCGGCCGCCCCTCTTCTCTTTGCCTTCGCCCCATACTTACTCATCACGGCCAAACTGTACGTACAGACTAGACAAGCCGTACTGTCGCGACTAACCTAGCGGGTACCACCGCCACAAACGGGGACGCACAGATGCTCCAGCGACGCGGTGGCAAACCGGGAAGGATCTAAATGCCCCTCGTCAGCGGCGTCGACGTCATCAACGAATGCACCTCGCGCGGTCTTGTGGCCGGAGCGTTCAATACCACCAACATCGAGACGACGATGGGCATCGTTGCTGCCATTGAGCGCACGGGTGTTCCCACCTTCATCCAGGTCGCACCGACGAACGTCGCGCTGTCCGGATACGAGTACATCTACGACATGGTCAGCCGTCGACTCGCTGACACGGCGGTACCCGTCGCGCTCCACCTCGATCACGGCAAGAGTCTCGAGTCGGTGGAAGCGGCGCTCGCGGCCGACTTCACGTCGATCATGATCGACGCCTCCGAAGAGCCATACGACGAGAACCTCCGCATCTCCGCGATCGCCCGCGAGATGACCCCGGAATCACTTGCTCTCGAAGCTGAGCTGGGCAGCATCGGAGGTAAGGAAGACGATCACGGTCCCGAGGAAGAGCTCAGCACCGACCCCGCCCAGGTGCCCGATTTCGTCGCCGCCGTCCGTCCCGACATGCTGGCAGTGTCCGTGGGCAACGTGCACGGCTACGCACCCGATGCGCGAATCGACTTCGACTTGCTTGCCCAGGTCCGTGACGCGAGCACCGCTCCACTCGTGATCCACGGGGGTTCCGGGCTCCCGACCGAGCAGCTCGGCCGGCTCGCCGAGTTCAACGTCGTCAAAGTCAATGTCGCCAGCGACCTCCGAAACGCCATGATCCGCACCTTCGGTGAGGCGTACGTCGCCAACCCGAACGAAGTGTCGCTCATCCGCGTCTCGAAAGATGCCGTCGCCGCGATCACGGACGTCGTCGAGCGCCGTATCCTCATGTTGAATCCTCACGTGAGCTGACGGTTTCGCTGTGTCCGCAACTGTCACCGTCGACATCGGAACAACCGGAGTCAAGCTCTGCGTGTTCTCCGCGGAGGGTGTGCTCCTGGCGTCCGACCGGCACCGGACGCCCACGGTGCCCGACGCCTGGGGGGAGGTGTACGACCTCCCGGCGCTCATGAGCGTCGTGGAGTCGTTCATGATGAGGCTGCCGGCGGACCAACGCCATGAGATCGGCCGAATCGCTTTCACCAGCGTCGGCGAGTCCGGTGGGCTCGTCCGAAAGGATCTCTCCCTCGCGTCTCCGATGATCCTCTGGCACGACCACCGAGGTGCTGAGCATCTCAACGCCCTCGATGCCGCGGCTCGGACCAACATCTATCGAACGACCGGGCTTCCCGCAAACGCCAACTACGGAATTTCCAAGACCGCGTGGGCAGCGCATCGCGCTGGATCGATCGAAGACGCGCAGTGGCTGAACATTGCCGAGTACTTAGCGGCGGAGCTCACCGGCAAACGCTGGTCCGAGTGGTCACTCGCGAGCCGAACAATGGCCCTCGGCCTCGAGGACCGGGCGTGGTCGGAGAGCGTCACATCTCTTTTCGGGTTGCCGACCTCCGTGTTCCCCGAGCTGCGCCCGGCTACGTACGGCGCCACGATCGCCACCAGGTACGCCATCCGGCTCGGCCTCCCAGAGAAGACCAGCGTTCATGTAGCCGGTCACGATCACATGGTCGGTGCAGTCGGAGCCGAGCTTCAGCCGGGAGAGTTGCTGAACTCGACAGGCACGACGGAGGGACTGCTTTTCCTCAACGAGCGCCCCAGTCTCGAGCCACGGTTCGAGGAAGCGAAGCTCGCGAACGGAATCGCCAGCACAGCTGACTACTACACACTCTTCGCGTCGATCCCGACAGGAGGCTCCGCTTTCGAGACGCTTCAAGCGATGTTTGACCTACGCCCGGACGAGCTCGAGCGTGTGATCGATGAGCTGCACGAGGACTACCTCGATAATCGCATCGACTTGTCATCCGTACCGCTCGTCGTTCCGGCCTTCCGTGGCAGCCCGCCACCAACGAAGGACGCCGCAGCCCGCGGCATCGTCTCTGGAATCCATTCGCGAACAACCACGGCAGACCTCGTATTCGGCACCTTCCTCGGCATGGTGCTCCAGTTCGCGGACGTCCTCGAACTCTTCGGGGTAGAGCCCAGCATCATCAAAGTCATCGGACCTGCCAGTCGAAACCCGCTATGGCTGCAGCTGAAAGCCGACCTCCTCAACACCGAACTGAGTGTGTCCCAGTTCCCCGAGGTCGTCTCTCGCGGTGCTCACGCCCTGGCGAACAGCACCCACGTCAGCTGGCTCGACACGACGCCTCGATCGGTCATGCCTGACCACTCTCGGCATCGCCGACTGTGCGACTGGTCCGGACACGTCCGCAAGCGATGGGAACACCTGAAAGCGACACCGCGATGACACGAACGATCGCATCTCACTACACCCACTCACTTCGGGAGAACTCATGACACTCGTCGCGGGCATCGACTCGTCTACACAGTCATGCAAAGTCTCCATCCGCGACCTCGCCACCGGGATCGAGGTGCGCAGCGGCAAGGCCGCGCATCCCGCCCAGACGATCGTCGACCCAGAGGTATGGTGGGACGCCCTCCTGTCTGCTGTTGCAGATGCGGGAGGCCTGGCAGATGTCGCCGCAATCTCCGTCAGCGGTCAGCAACACACGCCGATCTTCATGGATCGTCACGGTCTGCCTGTCAGCCCGTCACCGCTGTGGAACGACACCGGCTCGCACCCTCACATGGTGTCGCTGAACAACGAGCTCGGTCGGGACGAATGGATCCGACGCACCGGTCTTCCCCTCACACTCTCCGACACAGTCGTCAAGCTGCGATGGCTTCGGGACACCAACCCTGTCGCAGCCAGCCACACCGCGGCGGTCGCCGTCGTGCACGACTGGCTGACGTGGCGACTGATGGGCTACGGACCGGGTTCCGGTGGAATCGAAGCTCTCGTCACAGACCGATCGGAAGCCAGCGGCACCGCGTACTGGTCGGGCGACACGGGCGAGTACTGCATGGACCTGTTCGAACTGGCGCTCGGGGCGACCGCTTACGTCCCCCGCATCCTTGGGCCGCTCGATCGCGCCGGCCTGACCGGGCCCGACATTCCAGGCATTCCCGCCGGAATACCGATCGGTGTCGGAAGCGGAGACAACGCCGCCGCGGCGCTCGCTCTCGGGCTCGTGGAAGGAGAGTCGGTCCTGTCCCTGGGGACGTCAGGCGTCGTCTACGCCCGGTCCAGCCACCCCGTCCACGACTTCGGTGGATACGTGTGCAGCTACGCCGACGCCACCGGCGACCATCTTCCCCTCGTTGCGACGCTCAACGCTGCGCGCAACTTCGATATCGGCGCGCGCGTTCTCGGGTGCAGCCACGAAGAACTCTCCGCCCTGGCCCTGCAGGCGCCTCCCGGAGCAGAAGGACTTACCCTTCTCCCGTACTTCGAGGGGGAGCGGACCCCTGATCTGCCGCACGCGCGTGGGTCGCTACTGGACGCATCGTTCGAGAACTTCACAAGACCCAACTTCGCGCGGGCAATCATTGAGGGGACAATCGCCAGCCAGGTCTACATGCTCGAGGCGCTCAAGTCGAGCAATGTGTCCACGGACCGGCTCATCCTGATCGGAGGCGCGTCGCAGAGCGCGGCGGTCCAGACCATCCTCGGTGAGCTCGTCTCCGTTCCCATCTCCGTGCCTGAGCCCGATGAGTACGTCGCCAAGGGTGCCGCCATGCAGGCTGCTGCGGCCATCGACGGCGGATTTCCCACCTGGCCGGTCGCCGCCACTGATCTTCCCGCGACCACTCTGTATCCGCAGATCGCTGCGCAGCACTCGGCGGCGAAAGTGGCACTGGGGTACATCGAGACAGGCCACAAGGAAGCCTCGTCCGTCTGAAGCCCCGGGGACACCCCAAGGCTGGCACGGGCGCCGACGTTGATGACGCCGCACAGTTCGCAAGGCGAGTTTGACACGATGCGTCAGGCCGTCAACGATGAGATCGGTCGATGTTGACCGAACAAGTCAGCCCGACGAGAGAGACACCAGTGCGTAGCGGTTTGCGACAACCCGTAACCTGCGGCGTCGACATCGGCAGCACCAACATCAAGGTCGTGCTGCTCGACGCCGAAGGCATCGTGGTGGCGCGAGAGCGCAGACTGACTCCTCGCGACCGCGAAGGACTCTCAATCGACGTCGAGACCCTCGTGGCTTGCTTGGATGAGATGATTCTCGCCGCATGCGGCCAGGACCACGTCGTCTGTGCCGTCAGCGCTGCCGGCATCGGCGAAGATGGTGTCCTCGTCGACGAGAGCATGCGCGCGCTGACCGACGCGCTGAGTTGGTTCGACCCGCGCCGCCAAGGCGTCTTCAACGCCTTCAGCGGCTCCCTACGAGACAACCAACTGTTCGATGCATCCACGGATGCCTCACGGACGATGACCGGATGGAAGTGGTCTCAGGACCAGATGCCGGTGGGCGCCACCCACTGGCTTGCCATCGCGGACCTTCCGACAGCGCGTTGGGTGTCGCAGCCGTTCATGAGCGACACGCTGGCTTCCCGAACGGGGGCTTGGCGATCGAGCGATCGAAACTGGGCGCGCGATCGTGTCGAGCTCACTCTCGGCGCCATCGATCTTCTCCCTCCCGTACTCCCGGCAGGCGACATCGTCGGTGAGATCCGGTCACCGAAACTTCAAGCCGCGGGCGTGATCTCCTCGGACGCGATCGCGGTCGTCGGTGGCCACGACCATCCGCTCGGGGGATGGGGAATAGACCAGCTCAGTCCGGGCGCTGTTCTTGACTCCATGGGCACGGCCGAGGTCGTCGTCCGGCAGACCGATGCGGTTCCGGTGCGACGCCGCGAAGGCGTGGACGTGGCCCCGAGAATTCGCTCGCAGGGGCGGACGCTGATGCGAGTTGAGGAGCTGGCGCGCAACGTCGCATGGGCCTCGCAGGACCCGGACGTCGCGCTTGCGATTCACAGCCTCATGCAGGGATCGGTGGCACCATTGCCCGTACTGGACGGCGGCTTTTTTCAGTCAGGACGACGCGGCGGCGGACGCCCGTCCTACGCCTTGGACGCGCCGCGTGACCCTCTCGCACGCGCATCCGCAGTGCTTGGGGCGCTGGCTCGGGTGGGTGGAGAAGCGATCGACGCGATCAGCGCAGATGCCTCGGCCCCAGTGTCGGTGCGGACAGCGGGCGGATGGGCCCGGTCGCCCGGGTGGCTGCACATCAAGGAAACGATTACCGGGTACTACGCTGCCCCCGTCGTGGAGCCGGAGGTCACGGCCGTCAGCGCCGCACTCTTGGCAGCCCACGCCTACGGGTGGCACCCAGACCCGGCTCGCGTCTTTTCCGAGTCGGGTAGTAGTTCAGCTTGATGCGACGTTGACTTCCAGCGGCACCACGTCCGTGAGAACCCACGTCTCGTAATAGTCGAACCGGAAATCATTCACGTCCCACGAAAGTGATCTCACGCGCAGGACGGGACGTCCCACAGACACATCCAGATGCCCCGCCACCTTCGTGGGAGCTGCCATCGACTCCACGATGCGTCGCGCGCCGCTCGTATGGAATCCGGCACCGCGCAAGGCTACGGTCGCTGACTCGCTGCCGTCCACCACGCCAGGACTGCCCGCCACCGCCAGACCTGCGGCGCCGGGGAACCAGTTGACACTGAACATCGCGATCTGTCCGTTCCGGCTCCGAAGCCGCTCGAGCGCGAACACCTGTTCCGTCTCGCGCAACCCCAGAGCCTCTGTGGCGTGCGTCGGCGCTGAGACGAACCCTGCGTCGATGACCTGCGTGGACACGCCTCGATGCCCGTGACGCAATTGAAGCTCGAGAAACCCCTTCGAGTCTTGAACCGTCCATCCGGTCGCCTCGACTGGGATTGATGCGAACACTCCGCGATGCGCGACGCGCTTCGCGAAGCCTTCGCTCTCAAGCTTGGCGAGCGTCTGCCGTACGGTGGCCCGCGACAGGCCGAACTCGCGGCAGAAATCGTGCTCACTCGGAAGGCGTTGATCTGGCTTGAAGTCACCGTCAACGATGCGATCTCGCAGGATCCCAAACAGCTGCTCGTAGTACGGAACCGAGGAACTCCGCTCGATTATCCGGGACACCGCCACACTCCTTTGCGTGCAATGAGTAACGACAGCCGACGCCGCTATCGTCCGTCATGTACGTACAGACTAGACAAGCCGGACATGATGCGCTACTTTCATCTCACGCCAAGAAGTCGTGGCGCATCGCCCTCAGCACCGAGAGGCGATTCTGCACACTCAACGAGGAGGTATGCGCGTGGCGCACTCGAACTGGAAGAAGGGCCTCGCCGCCCTGGGCGTCGCGGGGCTTGCCGCCGGTGCTCTTGCTGGATGCAGCACCAGCAGCAACGAGAACGGCGAAGGCGGCGACGTGACTATCACGGTGGCGCTGGCCGCCAACCCGCAGATGCAGACTGCGGAATCACTCATCGCCGACTTCGAAGACAAGAACCCGGGAATCAAGGTGAAGTTCACCGTTCTCCCGGAGAACGAACTTCGACCGGCTGTCACCAAGGACGTGTCAACCAACGCCGGCCAGTACGACGTGGCGATGATCGGCAGCTACGAAGTACCGATCTGGGCTGAGCGGGGATGGATCGTCCCGCTCGACGAGTACGCATCCGCTGACACGGCGTGGGACGAGGCTGACCTGACCGAGCCCATCAAGAACATCGTCTCGGATAAGGACGGCAAGCTCGTGGCCGCGCCGTTCTACGGCTCGTCCTCGTTCCTGATGTACCGCAAGGATCTTGCGGAAGCTGCGGGTGTCACCATTCCCGAGAAGCCGACGTGGGATGAGATTCGCGCGGCGGCTGAGGCAATGGACGACGACGCGAACAACGTTGCGGGCATCTGCCTCCGAGGCCTTCCGGGTTGGGGCCAGAACCTCGCCGCGATCACGACCGTCATCAACACCTTCGGCGGCCAGTGGTTCGACGAAAGCTGGAACACCAAGCTGACATCGCCCGAGACGAAGGAGGCGGTGCAGTTCTACGTCGACCTGCTCCGCGACTACGGTCAGCCCGACGCCGCTGCTCAGGGTTGGGAAGGGTGCTTGCAGTCCTTCAGCCAGGGCCAGTCCGCAATGTGGTACGACGACACCGTGTTCGCGGGTTCCGCCATCGATCAGGCCGCCACGCCGGAAATCGCCGACAACATCGCGTTCGCGATGGCGCCGACTGGCCCGGCCGACATCGCCTCCGGATGGCTCTGGTCGTGGGGTCTGTCGATCACCAAGAGCAGCAAGAACCCGGACGCAGCATGGAAGTTCATCTCCTGGGCGACCAGCAAGGACTACATCAAGCTGGCGGGTGAAGAGGCTGGTTGGGACGCGATCCCGCCCGGGTCGCGGAAGTCCACATACGACATCCCCGAGTATCAGGACGCCGCCGCACGATACGCCGACCTGACTCTCGCGTCGATTGAGGCAGCAAACCCGCTGCAGCCGACGAAGAACCCGGTCCCGTACAGCGGCGTCCAGTACGTCCAGATCCCCGAGTTCGTCGAGATCGGTGACTACGTCTCCCAGCAGATCGCAGGCGCCATCAGCGGCTCCCAGACGGTCGACCAGGCGCTCGAGGACAGTCAGTCGTACACCAGCAAGGTGATCGCTGACGCCGGCTACGCCCAGTAACACCGAGTTGGTTGGCTGCCCTGGCCTCATATGCCGGGGCAGCCAACCCTCCCTCCCGCTTCAAAGAGAGCAATCATGAGCACAACACTCGCCTCGCAGGCGGATGAGACGACCGAGGTCGTCGGCATCGAACCCATTGCGTCACCGCCTATGACGCGAGCAGAGAAATGGAAGCGTCGCGGACCCCTGCTTCCGGCGCTGGTTTTCACGCTCCTGCTTACTCAGATCCCCTTCCTCCTTACACTCATCTTCAGCTTCCAGCGGTGGCGGTTGCTCGGGGCGGGGGAGGCCGAGTTCAACTGGGGGCAGAACTACGTCAACGTCGTTCAAGACGGTGTGTTCTGGCGCTCGGTGCTGAACACGGTCGTCATGACTGGCGGGACGACTATTGCGTGCCTCGTCCTCGGCCTTCTCATCGCGATCTTCCTCAACCACGCATTCCCCGGCCGCGGCCTCGCACGCACCCTCGCCATCACGCCGTTCTTCGTAATGCCCGTTGCGGTGACGCTCTTCTGGAAATCGGCAATGTTCGACCCCAGCTTCGGGCTGTTCGGGTTCATCTCGAAGTCGCTCGGGCTGCCAGCCGTCTCCTGGCTGTCGGAGCAGCCGATGGCCGCGCTCATCATCTTGCTGACCTGGCGGTTCGTGCCGTTCGCAATGCTCATCCTCATCGCTGGTCTCCAGTCCGCCCCCCAAGATCAACTCGAAGCGGCGCAGATGGACGGTGCTGGCCTGATCGGTCGATTCCGGCATGTGACGTTGCCACATCTGCGGCCGTTCATCGAACTTGCCGCCCTGCTGCTAGCGATGAACCTCATCCAGACCTTCGGCGAAATCGCGTTGCTCACGGCTGGCGGTCCCGCGTACGCCACGACCAACATCACCTACTACGTCTATCTGACGGCGTTCAATTCGTTCGACTTCGGCCAGGCATCGGCTCTGGGGATCGTCGCGCTGATCCTCACTATCGCGCTCATCCTGCCGATGCTCCGCCTGCTGTCGGGCATCTTCAAGACGGAGGGACGGCGATGAGCACCGAACTCACCCAGACGAGCGTTCTCGTCACCGGTAGCCGGCGTAAGGCGCGACGCGGGGGACAGCCGCGATCTGCGCGGAAGCGCTGGGCATCGGTTGGGATGGCTACCGGGGCATGGGTTTCCAGCCTCGTCCTGTTCTTCCCCATCGCCTACATGGTGCTCAAGAGCTTCCAGACCGAGCAGGTCGCGGCGTCCGCCGTACCGCAGCTCATCTTCGCACCGACATTCGAGCACTACATCGAGGCATTCGATTCGGGCATTTGGCCGTTCGTGATCAACTCGTTCCTCGTCACGGCCATCTCGACACTTGTGGTCATCGCCCTCGCGCTACCCGCGGCTTGGGCGCTGTCGGTCCGTGCGATTCAGAACCCTCAGGACTCGCTGTTCTTCTTCATCTCCACGAAGATGATGCCGATCGCGGCGGGCATCATCCCCGTGTACGTGGTGGCGAGCCAGCTTGGGCTTCTCAACACCACCGCGATCTTGATCATCATGCATCTGGGCATGAACCTCCCGCTGGGCATCTGGATGCTGAGATCGTTCATGCAGGAGATCCCCGGCGAGATCCTCGAGGCCGCTGCGGTGGATGGTGCGAGCTCCTGGCGGATCGGATTCTCGATCGTTCTTCCCCTCATGCGACCGGGAATTGCGTCGACAGCCCTGCTCTGTGCAGTCTTCTCGTGGAACGAGTACTTCTACGCAGCGAACCTGACGACAACCAACTCGACGTTGCCGCTGTTCCTGCAGAAGTTCCTAAGCTTCGGGGAGTTGTACACGGCGCAGGTGGCTGCGGTTGCCACCCTCGTCAGCATTCCGGTCATCATCGCAGGCTGGATCGCCCAGAAGTCCCTCGTCCGCGGTCTCTTGTTTGGAGCAGTCAAATGACCACCATGCGCGCAGCAGTCCTCGACGGTGCCGGCGGCATCGACATCACCGAAATCCCCATTCCTGTGGCGGGCGAGGGGGAGGTGGTCATCGCCCCGGTCGGAACGGGCGTTTGCGGCACCGATCTTCACCTGGCGTCGGGGGACTACCCGCACGGCCGATTCCCGGTCGTCCCGGGTCACGAGTTCGCTGGTTACGTCACCCAGGTGGGCGCCGGAGTCACCAAGTTCAAGGAGGGTGACTACGTCGGCGTCAACCCCAACGTTTCCTGCGGGACATGCGAGTGGTGTCAGCGTGGCGCTACGAACTTGTGCGTCAATCTCCTCCCGGTCGGGGTTGCGGTCAACGGCTCCGTGGCGGAGTACGTCGCCGTGCCGGCGCGGATCACATACCCGATCAGCGAGCGGATCACCCACCGGGCTGCCCCCCTCATCGAACCGTTCGCGTGCGTCCTCCATGCACTCGAGCGCGTCCCCGATTGGTCGAAGCAGGAACTCGTCATCTTCGGCGCCGGGTCGATCGGCCTGATGGCGATCATCCTCGGTCACGCCGAAGGTGTGGCCGGCATCCGCGTCGTCGAGCCCAATCCGACCCGTCGGAAGGCTGCTGCCGACCTTGGAGCCATCCAAGCTGTCGCGTCAGCGGATGAACTGGATGTCACGGCGTTCGACCTCGCACTCGACGCCAGTGGACATCCCGCCGCGATCGCACAGGCTGTGACGTCGCTCGGCCCTCGTGGCCGTCTCATCCAGATGGGCGTGGCATCCCCGACCGCTACAATCCCGCTGAATCCGTACGACGTCTTCGCGAAAGAGATCAGCATCATCGGCTCCAACTCGCTCGCTGAAAAGTACGAAGAGTCCGCAGAGCGGATGATCGACCTGCAAGAGGAACTCAGCCAGCTGGTCACCTCCACCTTCAAGCTCGAGCAGTACGCCGACGCGATGGCCGCCGCCACCAGCCCCGAACAGATCAAGGTGCAGGTCGTCGCCTGACGACTGACCTGCCAAGGAGGACGCGCGCGGTGAGCGAGCACGCAGAGCTGTACCTGCACCCCGACCGGAACATCGCCCTGGAACTCGTGCGTGCGACTGAAGCCGCGGCGATCCGGGCGAGCCCGTACATCGGTCATGGGGACAAGAACGCGGCCGACGGCGCCGCCGTCGACGCCATGCGCAAGTTCCTCGGGACCGTGAACTTCTCGGGAACGGTCGTGATCGGCGAAGGGGAAAAGGACAACGCCCCGATGCTGTTCAACGGGGAAGTCGTGGGCACTGGCAACGGTCCCGTCTGCGACATCGCGGTCGACCCGATCGACGGCACATCGCTGACGGCGGCTGGCCGCCGCAACGCGATCTCCATGATCGCAGTCTCCGACCGCGGGTCTATGCTCGACGCCTCGAGCGTCTTCTACATGGAGAAGCTCGTCGCTGGGCCCCAGGCGATCGGCCTCCTCGATATCAGGGAATCGATCGAAGACAACATTCGTGCCCTGGCCGCGGCATTGGGTAAGGACGTGCGTGAGGTTCAAGTCGGCGTCCTCGATCGTCCCCGGCACAGTGACCTCATCCACCGGATTCGCGCCGCCGGCGCTGCGACCCGGCTGTTACTGGATGGTGACGTGGCAGGCGGGATCGACGCGGCCAGCTATGAAGGGCGACTCGACATGTGCGTGGGCACCGGTGGCAGCCCGGAAGGCGTTGCAACGGCATGTGCCGTCAAGGCGCTCGGTGGCTTCATCCAGACGCGGCTGGCACCACAAGACGAAGACGAAGCAGCGCGCGGTGAGTCGGCTGGCTTGAAGCTGAATCATGTGTACGACGCCGATGAGCTCGTCCGGAGTGACAACACACTCTTCATCGCGACCGGCGTCACCGACGGCAACCTCGTCAGCGGCGTCCGCCGGCATGGCCCTACCATCCGTACCGAGAGCATCGTCCTGAGGTCCCGTTCGGGCACGGTGCGCCGCGTCATAGCCGACCACCTGACAGAGAAGTGGCTCGAAGAGGAAGGCTGACCTCGATCAGCTCGCGGAGACGTTGACCTCAAGCGGGATGAGGTCCGTCAGAACCCAGGTCTCGTAATAGTCAAACCGTTCGCCTGCCGCGTTCCATGTCAATGAACGCACCCGAAGCACAGGATCTCCGGGGCTGACGCCAAGGTGTTCGGCGACACTTTCAGGCGCGCCGAGAGCGCGAATCACCCGGTGAGCGCCGTTCGGGGCGAAGCCAGCACCGCGAAGACTGTCGTTGACCGACGCGGTCCCCGCCAGGACATCGTCGAATCTCGCGACAAGCTGGCCCACCTTCGGAGGAAACCAGTTTGTGCTGACCATGGCCGCCCTGCCGTTGAGCGAGCGCACGCGTTCCAGCGCGTAGACGTCATCGTCGGCGGTGAGCCGGAGAGCCTCCGACACATGCTGTGGGGGAGCGATGAAGCCCGCCTGGACGACATTCGTCGTAATGTCGGTCCGGCCGTGACGGATCTGCGACTCCAAGAAGCCTTCCTCGACGGTCCACCCGGCCGCTGCCTCGGGTGCCGACGCGAACACCCCGCGACGTGCTACTCGCCGCGCGTACCCTTCGGATTCCAGCTTCGACATCGTCTGCCGCACGGTCGCACGCGACAGGCCGAAATCCCGGCACAACTCGAGTTCGCTGGGCAAGCGCTCGTCAGGTGCGATGCTCCCGGAGGAGATGCGCGCTCGCAGGATCTCAAAGAGCTGTTCGTAGTAGGGGACCGGCGAGGTCCGCTCGATGCCGTCCGTCACTGCAATGCCCTCCCGTTCTACGCTGCCAGCAGCAAACGACCGCTGTGCGCACTGGTTCGACTGTACAGACGACTGACGCGAGGTTGTCGAGTGTGCGGTCGAGAAAGAGAAGAGGGTCGCGCTTCCAGCTGCCGACCGCGCCGGTCTTCACGAATTCCAACTCGCGTCTCACGCAAATGACGCCGTGATGTTCGACGAGGTTCACCACGCTCTCGATCGGCCCGGGAGGTACCGCTCACCGTGCGCGCAGCCACGACGCGGCTTCTGCAACCGTGTACACACTGCTGTGAAGGCGAGGCGTCACCCCGCCCATCTCGGGCGTGCGGAGGCGTTCGAGGTGGGCCCTGGCCAGGTCAAACAGTGCGTGAACAAGACTCGTTGCTGCTGCGGGAAGTGAGCTAGGAAAGTGGTGCAACACCTTTGCATCAACGCGTGGGGCACGTAGCAGTTCGGCGGGCACCGCCAGCACGTTCGCGAGTAACTCTGCGCGTGCGCCGTCAAGGGGTAGAGCACCGTCCTCCAGCTTGGAAATTACTCCCTGAGACAGGCCTCGCGTCCCGGACGCCTCGTGCGTCAACACTGCGAGGCTTGTCTGGGTGAGGTGTTTCGTCACCCGCACAGCGCCCAGCAGAGGACGAATATCTGCGCTCATCGACTACACACACCTTGCCCCACACTTGATTGGAGCCTGACCGGAGCCTGACCCGCTTTTCCGGACACCTGAGTTGAGGCGATGATCGTCTCGGAAGGAGTCCGTGAGATGCCTGCTGCCCACCCGCCGGAGTTCCGACGTCGAGCCCTGGATCTGGTCGCCCAGGGAAGTCCCGTCGCGCAGACCGCGCGTGATCTCGGGATCAGCGAGTCCTGTCTGCGGAACTGGATGAATCGGGACGCGGTCGACTCTGGCCGCAAGCCCGGCATGACCAGCGATGAGCACCGTGAGCTTGTCGAGTTGCGGCGGCGGAACCGTGTGCTGGAGATGGAGATTGAGATCCTCAAGCGCGCGTCGGCCTACTTCGCGAGGGAGAACGTGCTCCCAAAATAGGGTTCCGGCTGGTCCAGGAGCTCGCCGCGGACGGTGTTCCCGTCGTGGTGGCCTGCCGGTTCCTGAACGTCTCGAAGTCTGGCTACTACGAGTGGGTGCGTCGACCGCCATCACCGCGGGCTTTCGCGGATGCGGAGCTGACGATGACGATCCGTCGCATTCACGCTGATTCCCGCGAAACCTATGGTGCTCCTCGCGTGCTGGCGGAGTTGCGACTCGGGCTCGGCGTTCACGTCGGCCGGAAGCGCGTCGCGAGGCTGATGCGGCGGGAGGGGCTGGTCGGTGTCTCGCATCGCCGCAAGCGGCGCGGCTGGAAGCCGGACACCGCCACGCACGAGGACCTCGTGAAGCGGCAGTTCCGCGCCGACGCGCCGAACCGGCTCTGGTTCTGCGACATCACGCAGCACCGCGCGAGGGACGGATGGGTTTACTGCGCCGCCGTGATCGACGCGTTCAGCCGCCGGATCGTGGGCTGGTCGATCTCGGATCGGATCACCGCAGAGATCGTTGTTGACGCGCTCGAAATGGCCCGGTGGCGCCGCCGCCCCGAGCCCGGAACCGTGGTCCACGCGGATCGAGGAGCGCAATACACCTCGTGGCTCTTCGGGCACCGACTCCGCCAAGCAGGTCTCCTCGGCTCGATGGGCAGAGTCGCCTCAAGCGTCGATAACGCCCTCATCGAGAGCTTCTGGTCGACGATGCAGCGCGAGCTACTGAATCGCACGTCCTGGGACTCAAGGACGCAACTCGCGTCGGCCATGTTCGAGTGGATCGAGGGGTTCTACAACCCTCGCCGCCGGCACACCAGCCTCGGCAACCTCAGCCCCGCCGAATACGAAGCCCTTCACACCGCCGCCGAAATCGCGGCATGATCAACACACAAGAACCGTCCGGGAAACCGGGTCAGGCTCCGGCAGCTTCAATGGCGCCGTGCGGTCCGCGACTACATATGTGCGTTCCCGTCCGAGAGCGCCCAGGAAGAGCCCAAGTTCAAGAATCACATTGTCTCGAGGGGCGAACTGGGCGAGGTCGCGGCTGTTGACAACGTCGTCGGGAGTGGCCACGAGCACGGCGAAGTCTGCGCGGCGGGCCGCCTCCACCAGCGATTCGAGCGTGTAACTCCCGGCCGCGAAAACCCCTTGGTTCCACGCCGTCGTTGTGCAACGTCCTGTTGAGTTGAGCTCGCTTTGCAAATAGCGCACAACCTCACTCGCCTCTGAGGACGATCCAATGAAGACCGAGGGGACCCGCGTCTTGTCGGGAGAGCTCACCCTTGTGAGACTACCGCGACGACCCACCGCAAATCTCCGGGATGCGTGACCCCTCGCCACGTCCGGGGTCGCCCAGTAACAGCGTTTGCGTCCTGGGAAGATCAACTAGTGTGAACGACTCGGATGCCAAGAGGTACGCATTGATCGAATGATCCCGTGGATCAACAACGTGCGTATGGATCGTCTTCGCTGACACCTGACAGGCCTTCGACCGAGCGGTGGCCGAGATCGCTCACGCGACGCAGCACCTCCTCGAC
>CALALQ010000083.1 GCA_937925595.1 uncultured Demequina sp.
GTTCGATGTTGATCGAAGTTTCGCTCATGAGTCGCTCGGCGAGCAGTGCGCAACGGCGAGCTTCGACGTGGGCTTGCCGAAGGCCGCTGATCCCACGCGCACTTCGACCGATGCCAATCCGCCATTCGAGGCGCGAGGATTCGCGAGCGGTCAAGTGGGCGTTCCGCACTTCGGCCTCAAGGTCGTGAAGCGGTACTTCGTCGGACGCGAGGAGCACGATGGTGTCGCCGATCACTTCGGAGAGCACCGGGAGATTCTTCCCAAGGAAACCCTTAGCCAAGCGTTTCTCTATGCGTCGCCGGTGTTCACCCCGGATTGGCGTCGATTCCCTTGACTCGGCGATTCTGGTGCGGACCACAAGTGCACGGTGCGGCCTGCGGAAATCGAACAGAGGCTGGCCCGCTTGGACGAGGTCCGCGTCATCGGCGAACTCCCCGTCGAGCAAGTACCGAATGATATTTCCGCGCGCCTGCGCCTCGGAGTCGAACCGCAGACGGTCCTTGAGCAATTCGAGCGCAACCAGGGTGGATGCATTCTCAAGAGCCGGCCGTTCGAACCCGCGCGTGGTCAGGTCAACCCCGAGCGCAAGGATGGATGCAACGTACTCACCCATGAGGAAGACCGGCACGATAGAGACCGAACCGTACGTGGAAAAGTCCGCGTCTCGAGTCGACGTCGAACTCTTCTTCGCTATGGCGGCTTCAACAAGGAAGGCCAGGCGCTCATTATCCCCAAGTGCCGATGCCTCGCTGAGTGCGACCGTGTCGCTGACATAGGAGTGCGCAAGGATCTCGAACTCCGTCCCGACGATCAGAATCTGAGCGCCGAGTGAGTCGGCGAGCGTTTCCGCGAGCGTGGCCAGTCGGCCGCCACTGAGCACCAGCTGCCGGAGTCGCTCATGGATGGACTCGGATTTGCGCAGCGACTCGGTTCTTAGCGCCAGCTCCTCGTGGGCTCGCTGCAACTTGCGCAGTTGCGCTACGTCATCTCGACGAATGCGCGCTGCCTCGAGTGCGAGCGCGGCGTGCTGAGCAAGCATTCGCACTGTCTCGAGTTCATACGTCGAGAAGACATGCGCGGTGCGGGTGAAGCAATTGAGGGTCCCGATTGCTTCACCATCGAAGACGATCGGGGTCGTGAGCATGCCGATGACACCGAACTCTTTGGTGACTGGAAGCCATTGCTCAACCTCGCGATCGTTCCTGCAGTCCTCGATCGCCACTTGCTCGAGCGTTTGATACGCGCGGTTCGAGGCTCCATTGCCGTAGGCGCCCGGCCCAATCCTTATGGGGGTGCGCTCGGCGAAACGTGCGCGATACGCGGGTGGGAGCCCGAAGGTCTCGGCAACCTCGAGCTCGTGGCGGGCTTCGTCGGCGAGCAACAGAACGCCGAAGTCGAAGTTGAGGGCGAGTGCGGGACTCCGGGCGATAGCGGCGAACAACTCGGACGGCGACGACGGGCGGCTGGCAGCCATAGCGATCTCATGTAGAGCCTGGACCAACCGGCTTGGTGCGCTGTCTGAGGGAACGTCTCTGTCCATCCGCACAGCGTGTCAGCTCAGACGTTGTCATAGCAACAGATCAGCATTCATCCCTCTCAAAAAAAGAGAGGAATATGACAAAAAGATCAGCGCTGCGCCAATTGAGCAGATCCTACGTCTTCGATTTACTGACCGTGGCTGGACAGGAAGGAGCCACCGATGTCTTCACCAAGATGGGTTCGAACCGCGGGTGCGATCGCCACGCTTTCGGCGTCAGCAATGCTGGTTTCGGGCTGCAGTGCTCAGGCTGAGCTCGCGTCCGAGGGGGCGCCGGCGGACTTCGTTCTGAGCGGATGGCCCATGCCTGACTGGCTTGAGCTACCCGACGCCTCCACCCTTGCCGGCCGGTCCGATCCGGAGGGGCACAAGCCGACGTGGTTCAACGATGTCCCTATCACTCAGGCCGAGGTGGATGAAGTCCGCGCCCGCGGGTTGAAAGCGGCCTTCGTGAACTGGGACGACGTGCCGTTCAACAAGGCGTTCGAGTATGGGGCGGACCGCGCGTTTGGCGAGTTGGGGATTCAGGTTGTTGCCCGAACCAATTTCGAGTTCGACGCGGCAAAGGCCTCTGCCGATATCCAGAGCGTCCTGGCTTTGGACCCGGACATCATTCTGACAGGCGTCCTCGACACCGCTCAGTGGCCGGCGATTCTCCAACCCGCGATCGATGCCGGAGTGACGGTCGTGCTCTATTCACAAGGCGCCGAGGGATGGCGTTCTGGAGAAGAGTTGTGCACGGTCGTCGACGTCGATACGCAGACATTTGGTGCGAGCGTCGCCGATGGCATCCATGAGCGGTACCCAGATGGAGCCAACGTCGGCGTGATCCGGTGGAGCTTCAATCACCCGGCGGTTGTCGCACGCGACAAGGGCTTCCTCGAGCGGCTGGCGACATACCCGAACCTCAATGTGTTGGCCGATGTGCCGATGGATGATCCGAACGGCGCTGACGCCGTCGCGAGCGCCGTGCTCACGCGTTATCCCGATGTGGAAGTGCTGTATGCGCCATGGGACAGCCCTCCTGCCGAGGGAGTACTTTCCGCGCTCCGGGCCGCAGGTCGAGAGGATATCGGTATTGCGACGCTTGACTTGGGGATGACCAGCGCCACCGAGATCGCCGCCGACGGGCCGATCTTCCATGCATCAGGGTCTGGCGCGTACGAGGCCGGTCGCACCATGGCTGTAACAGCGTCGAAGTGCGCACTCGGCGGCGAGAGCAAGGCAGAGGTTCCGCCGTACGTGATCTTCCCCGCGTTCGGTGCGAACGCCTCGAACCTGGAAGAGGCGTGGGAGTACATGCATGGACCTGAAATTCCCTTCCCGGGCTGAGTGACGCGAAGGGTTCAGCCGTGCCTACACAGATGCCTGACGGTGCACCCGTCACACCAGTCCTTGAGGTCGTGGACCTTACGAAGTCGTTCGGCCAGGTCACGGTACTCCGCGATGCCTGCCTCACTGTTGGGGCTGGCGAGATTCACGGCCTCGTCGGCCACAACGGCGCCGGGAAGTCGACGCTGGTTCGGCTCGTGCAGGGCGTCGAGCGGCCGACGTCGGGTCATATCAATATCGGCGGCGAGCGCGTGGATTTCAAGCGCCCAGACGATGCGCACGCTGTGGGCGTGCGGATGGTCTTTCAGGAGCTCAGCCTGTTCCCGGATCTGACGGTAGCGGACAACATCTTCATTCACGCCGAGATTGCCCGAGCCGGCGTAATCCGGGGCTCTCGGCAGCATGAGGAGGCTGCTCACTTGCTCGGACGGATTGGCGCCGGCCACATCGACCCTCGGGTGTTGGTTGGGGATCTCGGGATTGCGGACCAACAGATGGTGGAGGTAGCCAAGGCGATCCGTTACGAGTCTCGCCTACTCATCCTCGACGAGCCGACCGGATCTCTCTCGAAGAGTGAGATCGGGGATCTCTATGCGGTTATGCGTCGAGCGGCCGCCGAAGGGCTTGGCATCGTCTTCATCACACACCACCTCAACGAGCTGTTTGAGATCTGCGACAGCGTCACAGTTCTCCGCGACGGCCGGGTTGCTCTTCAGACCAAAACGGCGGAGACCACTCTGGATGCCATCGTCGAGGCGATCGTCGGTGATGTACCGACCCAGGACGTGAAGCGTCGCACGGTAAGCGCCCTTAACGACGTCCGCCTACGGGTAACAGGTCTCTCGGTTCCGGGGAAGCTTGACGCCGTCGACGTCGCAGTGAGGTCAGGTGAGGTCGTGGGGATCGCTGGACTAGCGGGAAGTGGCCGGAGCACCCTATTGAAGTCGATTCTCGGAGAGATCCGCGCTGTATCGGGGACGATCGAAGTCTCTGGTCGACGGGTGACAGGAGGCGCGCCCGGCAAAACAGTTTCCGACGGTATCGCGTACATTCCGGAGAACCGCAAGACACAAGGACTCGTGCTCGACCACTCAGTCCTCGCCAACACCACTCTCTCGTCGCTCGCTGCATTCGCAAGATGGATTTTCTTTCGCGCGCGCCTCGCCGAAAACGCGACCCGAGGGTTTATCAATCGTCTTGAAATCAAGGCGCTGGGCCCCGAACAGCCAGTCACAGAACTTTCCGGCGGAAATCAGCAGAAGGTCGTCCTCGCGAAGGCGCTCGCTACGCAGCCACGCGTCATGCTGCTCGACGAACCCACTCGTGGGGTCGATATCGGAGCTGCAGCCAAGATCACCTCCGCGGTGCTCGACGAGGTTGAACGGGGAATGGGAGCGCTCTGGGTGTCTTCTGACTTGGACGAGCTCGTGCGCGTAAGCGATCGAGTGCTGCTTCTCCGCGATGGATCTCTGCACGAGTGGCGGCCATCATCCCCCGACCGCTTCTCTCAGCGTGCGTTGCTCGCTGATCTACAGCGACCAATCGCCCACGAGAACGGAGTCAGCGCATGAACTCGCTCGTCACTGAGCGTCCGAGTGAATCGACGGCCGCGGCTGCCCAAGGCTGGTGGCGGCGAACGTATCGCGGAGCGTTGCGCGGCGACAACCCACTGCTGCTAGCCGCTGCTCTCCTCATCACAATCGTCGTGTTCGCCGTGTTGGTTGGCGGGACGGGGTATCTCCGTCCTGAGAACCTGCTCGGCATAGTGCGGCAGACCGCGACCATCTCGGTGATGGCCATCGCGACAGTCTTCGTCATTTCTGCCCGGGAGATCGACCTCTCCATCGCTGGCGTTATCCCGATCAGTGCGTATGTCGTCGCAATGCTCATGCCGAGCATCGGGCCGCTTCCGGCGGCTCTTGTCGCGCTCGCCGCCGCGTCCCTAGTCGGGCTCGTGAACGGGCTCCTTGTGGTGAGTCTCGGTGTTCCCTCGTTCGTGGTCACGCTAGGAATGCTTGGTCTTCTCGAGGGGGCTTCGAGGCTATTCACGAACGGGCAGAGTGTGCTCGTCCAGGACCCGGCTTTCATCGCCGTGTTCGGCTCCGGCTCGTTTCTGGGCGTACCGGTGCTGGCAGTTTGGAGTGTGGGCCTAGCGATCGTCGGAGCTGTCGTTCTCAAGAACACCACCGTAGGGAAGGCGGTGCTCGCGACGGGAGGCAACCCGGAGGCGGCGCGAGTGTCGGGAATCCGCACCGCTCGCGTGCGGATTGGCGTGCTGATGCTGAGCAGCGTGGCGGGAGGCCTCGCTGGCCTCATGTACGTCGGACAGTTCCAGAGCGCGCGGTTTGACCTGGGCTCGAGTGACCTCCTGACGGTCATCGCGGCAGCGATTATCGGAGGCACACTTCTGTCCGGCGGCAAGGGTAGCGTCATCGGCGCTCTGATCGGTTCGTTGTTGCTCGGCGTCGTAAACAACGGACTTGTGATCCTGGGGCTCGATGCCCCTCAGCAATTGATGTTCCGCGGAGCGATCATCATCGCGGCGGTAATTGTCAGCGTTCGAGCGGCGCGACGTCGCGCTTAAGACGTCGCGCTTAATACGGATTGGAGAAATGCAATGAAGGCACTACAGATCCACGGCCACGAAGATATCCGCGTCGAAGAGGTGTCGGCGCCTGAGTCGCGCCCCGGGTATGCGATCGTCCGAGTGCGGTGGTCGAGTATTTGCCACAGCGATGTCAAGGAGTACGAGGGCCCTTACTACATCATGCGGCATGGGCGACCCAACCCACTGACCGGCCTATCGTTGCCCGTCATCCTCGGACACGAATTCTCGGGTGTTGTTGAAGACATCAACGGAGACCACCCCGAGATCTCGGAAGGGGACAGGGTATCCGTCGACGGCTGCATTAAATGCGGCGAGTGCTGGTACTGCGAGCATGGGATGTACAGCCTATGCGATGGGCTGGCCATCCTTGGCTTCGACGCTCACGGATCGCACGCCGAGCTCGTCTCCGTACCTCTTTACGCCATCCATAAGCTGCCTGACTCGGTTTCTGACGAAGCCGGCGCTTTGGTGGAGCCGCTCTCGGTGGCGCTGCACGGTGCCCGGCGCGCAAAAGTTGGCGTCGGCGATTCGGTCGTTGTTGTCGGCGCAGGCATGGTCGGCTTGTGCGCGGCACAGGTCGCTCGTGCGGCGGGTGCTTCGAAGGTGATTGTGCTGGAGCCGCTGGCCGCGCGACGCGAAAAAGCCGCCGAGATGGGAGCCGATCTAACGATTGACCCTACCGTCGAGGACGCGGTCGAAGCGATCCGCAAGATCACGGGCGGTCGAGGCGCGGACGTCGCGCTGGACTGCGTCGGAAACGAACGTTCGTTGAACTCGGCGCTGAGCGTCACCAGAAAGGGTGGCCGGATCGCAATCGTTGGTACGTTCCCAGTCAAACCGACAGTCGACATGGACAAGATTGGGCTTGAGGAGCGCGAGGTCTACGGAAGCCTGGCGTATGCCGACGACTTCCCCGCTGCGATCGCGCTTCTTGCCGATGGTCGTGTGAATCTTTCTGGGTGCGTCACGTCGCGGATCACGCTTGACAACATCGTTGAGGAGGGATTCCTTGAGATGCAGCGGAATCCGAACGACCACATCCGGATCATCGTCGACACGCAAGCGCACTCCGACGGTGCGGAGGGAACGGTCGGTTGATGAGGGCTGTGCTCGAAGACCGGGTCGATCCGTTGGTCGCTCTCCGGAAGGCGTGCTCCAACTGGGGGCGGTGGGGCGAGAATGACCGGCGTGGGACACTAAACCTCATCGACGCTGCCAAGGTGCGACATGCGGCGTACCTCGTGAAGGAGGGGTTGACGGTTTCCTGCTCGAGAGTCGTGCCGAAGGCCTCGGATGATGCTGATACTGCCACTGTCCATGTCATGGTGCGAACAACCAGCCCTGATGCCTCGTCGGATTTCCTCGGGCTCGCTCCGCACGGATACGGCGTGACTCATCTCGATGCTCTCTCGCACTATTCATCGGAAGGCCGGCATTACAACGGTGTGACGGCCAATCATGCGGGGATCGTTCCAGCTTCTGAAGTCGGAGTCGATCAATCGCGTTCCGGAATAGTGTCTCGCGGCGTGCTCTTGGACATCCCGCGCGCAATAGGCCGCACCCACCTGGAGCCAAGCGCAGTGGTTACGCCGAAAGAGCTTGACCAAACACTCGAGGCACAGCAGATAGATACCGAGCCCGGTGACGTGCTCCTTATTCGGACTGGTCGATGGATCGTGCCGGAGCACGGAACGCAAGGTGGGCCGTCGATGCTCGCCGGCATGGACCCGTCTTGCCTGCCATGGCTGCGCAGACGAGACATCGCGCTTCTCGGCTGCGATGGTGTAAGTGATCGAATCCCCTGCATCTACCCAGAATCAAACCTTCCGATCCACGAGGTCGCGCTCGTATTCATGGGGATGCAGCTCCTCGACAATTTGGATCTCGATGAACTCTCCGAGACGGCGGTCCGGCTGAAGCGGTGGGACTTTTTGTTCGCCGTCGGACCGCTGGTGATCGGAAGCGGGACCGGCAGTCCCGTGAACCCGCTCGCCGTCTTCTGAGACCGCCGCCTCTGCGGTGAGAAAGGTCATGCTGTGAAATTCGCCGACACCCATGTCCACATCGATGCGTACGAAGACCCACTCCGTGAACTCGAGCTTTGTCAGGAGCGTGGTGTCGTCGCGTTCGTCGCGACGACGCGCCCCACCGAATTCCGTCGCACTTTCGACACGTACGCGCAGTTCGAATGTGCGCGTATCGGTCTCGGGCTTCATCCCGAAGCTGCCGGCAGCGTATACGAACCCCACGAGTTAGCCGTGTACGCGCAGCAACTCGATCGAACCCGGTGGATTTCGGAGATTGGCCTGGACGGCGTCATCGCCGAGTCGGTTGGAAGCTTCTTCGGTTCTGCACCGTCACTCAGTGTGCAGACGGTGATGTTGGAGCGAATTCTTGGCCTAGGGGTGGAGGGGAAAGTGCTTTCGCTGCACTCGCGCGGTGCTGAGCAGGAAGTACTTGACTTGGTTCGTGCTGCACGCCCCGACGGGGCGATCTTTCACTGGTACCGCGGCGGCCGCGAAACCGCGAAGCAGATCATCGAACACGGTTACTTGTTCTCGGTCAACATCGAAATGATCCGGGATGTGCGCACCCAACCGTTCCTGCGATGGCTGCCGACGGACGCGATCCTGATGGAAACTGATGGCCCGTTCACCACCGTTTCGGAGTCGGTCCTCTCGCATCCAGCGGATATCGAGGGCGTCGTTCACGAGCTCGCGGCGATCCGTGGAGAGGACTGGACAGACCTTGCGAGCACTCTTGAGGCGACCTTTGCGCGTCTCGACGAACCGAGAGCCGAGGAGGGATCCAACGGCGGTGATCCCACGCGAAACCCCGGTCATCGATGGTGAGACGGGCGCCATAGTCCCGGCGAACGCTTATTCAGCCGTACATCCAAGGACGGTGAGATGAAGCTCGGACGCGCCGTCGACGAGAACTGCGGCGACGAAAGAGCGAGCTGAGTACGGTCAAGGGCCGCCACGGGCAGGCGGGCCCGGCTGCAGCAAGTTCAGGGGTCAGCGTACAAACCAGGCGGGCGTGGGCGGGCGTGCGGGTTGCCGGCTAGCGTCGGCGCACGGCGCTGGCCCAGACCCAGGTG
>CALALQ010000084.1 GCA_937925595.1 uncultured Demequina sp.
ATGGGATGTAGCCGACTTCGTCGACGATCAGCAGCGGGATCCGCTGGAGCTTGTCGAGCTCGGCGTCCAGTCGGCCGGCGCGTTGGGCGTCGGCCAGGAGGGCGACCCATTCGGTGGCGGTGCGGAAGGCGACGCGGTGGCCGGCCAGGCAGGCGCGGATGCCGAGCGCGATGGAGAGGTGGGTCTTGCCGGTGCCGGGCGGGCCGAGCAACACGACGTTCTCCTTGCCGGCGATGAAGTCGAGCTGGCCCAGGTGCAGGACCGCGGTCTTCTTGATCGAGCGCTGAAAGGTGAAGTCGAATTCCTCGAGCGTCTTGCGGGCGGGAAAGCGGGCGGTCTTGATCCGGCTCTGGCCGCCGTGGCTGTCGCGGCTGTCGGTCTCGGTCTTCAGCAGCGCGGCGGCGAACTGCTCATAGCTCCAGTCCTCGCTGCGGGCCCGTTCGGCCAGCTTGGGCAGCGCCCGCGCGGCGGCCGGGGCCTTCAGCGCCCGGAACAGGTGCGCGAGCTCGCTCGATGCGCTCATGCGATCAACGCGTCGTAGCGGGCCAGCGGCCGGATCTCGACCTGGGGCTCGGCGGGTGCGCGACGGCCGTCGCGCAGGGCGCGGGCGTGATCGAGCGCGGTGATCGTCTGGTGGCGCGCGAACACCCTGGTGTGCTGGCAGGCGATCTCGCCGCTGTCAAGCGCGACCGCCGTGAGCTGCCGCTGATCGGCGCGGATCTCGACGCGCTGGCCGACCAAGCGCGGGTCCAAGCTGTAGTCGTTGCGGTCCAGGCGCAGATAGGGATCAGGCGCGACCCTGGTCACCCAGCGCCTCGCGGTGTCGGGCATCTCGGCCGGCAGCGCGCTCATGTGCTCGCGCTCAACACGCAGCCGGTCGATCGGACGCTCCCTGAGCGTCTTGTGCGTGCGCGCGTTGACCTTCTCAAACCACCCATCGAGCTGGTGCTGGAAGTCGAGCTCGTTCGCGAACACGCGGCCGGGCTCGAAGTTGGTCTCCGCGTAGCCCTGCAGGCGCTCGACCGCGCCCTTGGCCTGCGGATCGGCCGGCTCGCAGAACTGCCACCCAACCTTCAGCTGCCCGCAGAAGGCGGCGAACGCGTCTGTCGGGCGCCCGCCGTGGCCGTGGATGCCGGCCTGCCGGTCCCAGACCAGCCGCTGCGGCAACGCGCCCAGGCGCGTGAGGCAGCCCGCGATCCCGGCCAGTAGATCCTCGGTCTGCTTGGAGAACACAAGCACTCCCGCGCCGGCGCGGGAGTAGCCCAAGCACGCGATCACCACCCAGCCCTGGCGCGTCTGGCCGTGACCGACCGGGACCGGGGCCCGCGGCTCCCAGACATCGAACTGGCAGACCACGCCCGGCCGGTAAACGGTGCGCTGAAAGGTCCTTTGCGGCGGCGCGAACAACGGGCGCACCTCCCGCAGATAGTCATCGACAACCGTCTTGCCCGCCCGGCAACCGAGCGGTTCCAGCAACTCACGGACCCGGACCCCGGGCAGCTTGGGATCCTCACGCAACAACCGGTGGATCTCGTCCTTAAACGGCTCAAGCACGCTGACCTTCGGCGTCCGCGCGTAGCTCGGCGCCCGCTCCGCCCGCAGCGCCCGCCGGACCGTGTTGCGCGACAGACCCGTCACCCGCGCCAGCTCCTTGATCGACTTGCCGCCCACGAAATGCTCGCGCCGCAGCTCAGCCCACTGTTCCACACCGACCACCCTCTCCAGCCGCCCCTCTCGTCGCCGACGACGACGAGGTTCGGCACCACCCCGGACGACTCCGCCGCCCGCCCAAAGGGGGTCAGTTTTCGCCCGGCGGAGGGGGGTCAGTTTTCACGCGGCGCCGACAGTGTGCTCGCGACATTTCGGTGGCTAGTGGCAGTGGGGCCTCCGCGATGAGACTCAGTCGCGAATGAGTACAGCCGGGCTCGCTAGCAGCCGATCGGCATACAGCTCGGCCGTCTGTCGAACCCAGGCCGGGTTGACGCAGGTTGACCACCATGCCAGCGCCCCGAGTCCAGCAGCCCCACCGATCAGATACTCGTACCTTGACGCGCGCCAAACCAACACGGCGCTGGCCACGACGGCGCTAGCCGCAACTGCCAGAGCGATCGGTCGAACGCCGAGACAGTTGCGCCGAAATCCGTACGTTGCAAGCTCGTCGAAGATCAGCGGAAAGTGATCACGAGAGCGCGTCAGGTCTCGCAGCACTGCTACCGCTCGTTCGTAGCTCGCGTCAGCGGTCGCCGGGTCATGGGCCTCGTCCGCGTGCGTCGGCAAGGCGCGGCCTGTCGCTTCTGCCACCAACGCGTGCAGCTCCTCGAGACGGGACGCATCGGACGCGCTGCGCCAACGCAGGCGTGCGGTCGTTGGAGGCCCGCCCCAGCTGTCCCACAGCTCGGGCTCCACCCGCCTGCCGGCGTCGCGGACCAGTCCGCAAACGACGAGCCCGATGCCGCCGAGCATGATGGCAATCAGAGACGCCGAGTTCTTGACCGACGCTGCTGCGCCGACGATGAGTGTGATCGCCGGAATCGCCGCTAAGGCCGCCGGAGCAAGCCGCGCTCGGAGCGTGTAGGCCTCGAACATCAATCGTCTTCTTCGACCATAGGCCCGACCGGAACTGCCTGGCTCCAACCCCACCGCGCCGGTGTCAAGTGGCGATGGCACTTCGCGCTCCCCGCCGTCACGATCACCTCGCAGCCGCGACGAATGTAGGCATTCACGACTCGGCCTGATGGATGCTTGTCCGAGTTGGCCACCGCCGAGACGAATGCGACCTTGTTCGTCTCCTGTCCAGTCGACCCGAGCAGGCGGTCGAGCCACGCCGAGGAGGCGTTGCGGCGACTGCCGTGGTGTGGAACTTGGACGAAGTCGAGCGGCCCTGCGAGTTCGCGCGCCTCGGCGACATCCCAGGCTCGCTCCAGCGCTGGAACCCCGGCATCGCCGGTGAAGAGCAGTCGTTGCCGGTCCACGGCCAGGAGCGTGATCGCCGAGCTGTTGTTGCGCGCGTTGACCTCCTTGGCCTCGAATGGCACCTCGACGCCGAGGGACGTTGCGAGCCGGTCGACCAGGCCAGCGGCCGCTTCCAAGAGCTTCTTGCCGACGCTGGTCGCCGACGCCCCCTCCGTCAGCTGGTCTCCCACAAGGGTTTCGTAGTACTCCTTGTCCGGCCCAAGAACAGTGATCGCCCCGCCGAATGCGGTCGCACCAGCCCAGGCCTCGAATACCTCCGTCCCGTTCTCGCGTGCGACATTGATCAGGTCGGAAACTGCATCGGCGGCCGGGAGGGCAGCTCCACCGTGACTCCCGATGTCATGGAGCCAGAGCTTCTTGACGTTCAGCCCGCGGATCACCTCGCCCATCCCGCCGATGTGATCGCCATCGGGGTGCGTCAGGATCGCCAAGTCAACGACGCTCGTGCCGTAGTAGGTCTCGATGTGCGTGACGAGGTCTTCTCCGTCGTCCTTGAACCCGGCGTCGATCACCACAACCGCCGTCTCGCCGGTATCGGGTCTCGTGAAGCGCATCGCGATGGCGTCACCTGAACGTTCGCCGTCGCCTACCGGCAAGAAATCCACTTCGTGCATGGCGCTCTTCCTTTTCAGAATGGTTGCTGCAGGATCGGCCCGGCTGCCTTCGCAGACCGGAGCGGAAGATCGCGAGGTACGCGACTCCAGCCCCGTCTCGTTGCCCGGGTCTAGTGCTCCCGGTCGCGAGGTGGCATCGGATCGTTGCCAGGCGCGATCGTGTCCTTGGACCGAAAGCGGCCGTTGACGCCGTGCGTGATCCGCTCGCCACCCCCAACGTTGTGCAGGATCTCGGCCGCTCGGGCGTCTGCAGCCTGCTGAGTCGGAAGGTGCGCACTTACACGCGCTCCTCCGGGCTTCTTGACGTCCCACCCGCCGTCGGGATTCCGAACGACGTGTCGCGATTCCTTGCCCATCACAGAGCCTCCTTGGCTCGATGCGCCATCGCTACATCACGATCTGTATTGGCGACGTGCGGTGGCTGGTTGTTGCGCCCGGTGCGGACGCTGGCGACCATCGATCGGAACGGTACGAAGGACTCCGGACGGAACAGATTCCATTCGTATCGGTCTGTATCAACTTCGTGGATGGAGGGCCCGTGGCGCGCCGAGCCCTCGTCGCACGGCGAATCGACAGGAGTTATGCACACGCACGGTGCGCAACTCTCGGATTTGCGGGACCCTTATCCACAGAAGCCTGTGCGCAAATCTGTGTATCGATACGCGTTTCAGCCCCGGTCCGGGTGCTGGACATATAGTGCTTGAGATCGTCCAGCGCATCGCGTTGGCTTCATGTCGATGTCGAAGTCGCTGTCCCCCGCAATGTCCGCCGCTACCAACCGCGAACGCCAACGTCTTGAGGCGTATCGCGAACGGTTGTTCGAACAGCTCCACCGCAGCCGAGCCGAAGCATCTCGGCTCGAAGCAGAGATTCGCGACGTCGACGAACAGACACGCTTGCTCGACCGAGTTCTGGCTGCGAGCCCTACAACGCCCCGGGAAGAGCAAACCAGAGGCGGTGAGGTTCTGCGCGCGGCGCAGCTTCGGCGTACTGCGGTTGAAGTCCTGGCTGACCGAGTCGGAGCGCACAGACCGGTCCACTACCGCGAATGGTTCCGTTGGCTGCAGGAGAGCGGGTTCGTCGTCCTAGGCCGACGTCCAGATGCTGCGTTCCTGACGGCGATCACGCGATCACCCGTTGTCGTTCGCGGCGAGGACCCCGGGACGTACGCGCTGCGACCAGAGGTTCTGGATCAGCTGCTGCATGATCAGGCAGAGCAGCGAGCCGAACTCGCGGACGTCGAGCAAGTCCTGGAACGGGAACCCGGCGATGCATCAGTTATCTCGGCACATCGCGAGGTGCTACGACGAAATCTGCGACGGCTTGAGGCCCAAATCGAGGAGGCGCGCGCGGCTGAGGCAGTCTTGCGACGTGGCCCTCGACTGCGAGCCGTCAGGGCCTCGTAGGTCTCCTCGACGAGGCGTCCGGCCAGGGCGTAGAGCCCAGGAGCGCCCTGCACGGCTGCGCCCTGTATCGCTGCTCCGCTGGGGCGCACGACGTGGTTGCGTCTAATGCGAAAGCGGCTCGGCGAAGCGCACGTCGGCCCTGTCCAGGATCTTTGCCGTGCTGCAAGTCGGGCCACGTTGACTGGTTGGGCCCGGTCCCTGAGCAGCTCCCTTGCCTATGGCCAGCAGAGGCGCTCGTGACTGTCGGAATGGCTGGCACCCCGTCGGCAGCCACGCATAACAACCCTTCGCGAGCGTGAGGCACCGACACCGACGGCGCAGGCGAGCTCGTTACCTGTCGCGGAATGGTCACGCGATGTCGGGCAGCGGGCGCGGGTGCGCTCGCCCGGCGGCCAGGCCCGATGAGATCGTCGCGTCGGCTTCGCTGACGCCGAGCCCGGCCCGCTGGGCGGCAGCGCAGAGCGCGTGGGCGATGCGCGCGGGCTCGCCGAGCCCGGCGCCGGCGAGCTGGCCGAGCTGGAACGCCGCCCGGTTGAGCGTCGCGTTGCGGGTGCCGACCGGCGCTCGGGCGACCTGGGCGCGC
>CALALQ010000085.1 GCA_937925595.1 uncultured Demequina sp.
GTTGCAGGGCTTCGTTGTGGGTCGCGAAGCCCCGGTAGTACGGGGCGATCACTTCGGCGAAGTCGAAGCCGCTGACAAGATCGCGGAGGGGCGCGAGTTCATCGAAGACGCGCTTGCGGACGTCCTCATCGTCGCCGCCTGTGGTCTTGACTTCGTGGGCGAGATCGCCGACCCAGCGTTCGACGAGGTTGGCGAGCGCGCCGCCGTCGGCCCGCCCTCGCGTGGAGAGGTTGCGCATGAGTTCTGCGTAGAGCGCACGCGACTTGCCGCCCGAGCCTTGCAGCCGCCGCTCGGTGGTGATGTCCGCCTGGGCGACCACGAACTTTCGCTCAAGAGCGACGGTCTTGACGACGTTCAGGAAGAACGTCTTGCCCGAGCCGTAGCGGCCGACAACGAACCTGACGGACGCGCCGCCGCTCTCCACACGCTGGATGTCGCTCAGCATCGCGTCGAGCTCGGCCTTGCGTCCGACCTGGATGTGGTGGAGGCCGACGCTCGGGACCACGCCCGCGGCGAGCGAACTGAGGATGGCGCTGCGGTCGCGTTCGATCAGTCGCGGTCTGCTCATGCCTCGGCCTCTCCCAGGAGCGCGGTGTCCACGAAGAGCGTATCGCCGTCGTCGTG
This sequence comes from uncultured Demequina sp., assembly GCA_937925595.1. Next base: position 625 of record CALALQ010000085.1, read on the forward strand.
GATGAGGGGGGCGCCGTAGGTCTCGAACGCCCAGTCGTTGATCGCCTCCAGCGCGCCCGCGAGCATGTGGCCGTGCGATCTCGCGAGGCTTTCGAGGTCGTCGCGGGCCCAGTCCGCACGCGCCGCCAGCGCCGCATAGAACCCGGCGTACCTCGGCGGAAGCCCAGCCGGCGCATCGGAAATCGTTGCGGTCGAGGCGCCGGGACCAGACAGCGTCTCAGGCGAAGTCTCCTCCGCCGGAACTAGGTCTGCGTGGTCATCAGGCGCGACCATTTGGCTCTCGCCCATGGCCTCGGCCAGTCGATGAGCGACTTGGCGGGTCTCTTCCCGGATGGCGCGGATCGCGTCCCGATCGAGCGCGATGTCCGCGGATTCGACATTTCCTGAAGCGTCGGCGGTCGCGAGGTCGCGCAGGCGCGCATCGACGCGCGTGGGCTCAAGCCCGAGGGCCCGAAAGCATTGACGCAGCGCCTTCCGCTCGCCGGAATCGATATGGCCGTCCACCGCCGCGACGGCGATCAAGAGATCGCCCATGGCCTGACGCAGCGCTGGATCGAGGCTGTCCCTGACCTTGGCGTTCATGGAGGGCGAGTCGACGCCGCTGTGCAATAACAGATTCCGGAGCGCTTTAAGACGCCGCTCCTCGTGCTCGGGCATGTCGAAGAGCCGCTCGATCTCCTCGGTGATGAGTTCGACCTCAAGATCGCTCGCCTCACCGTCCGCGGCGGCGATGCTGAGGCCCAGCCGGAGCATGGCGGACGCCCCGAGATACCGCCCGGCGTCGGGCTCGGCGTCGACGAGCCGGATGACCGGCGCCACGAGCTGGTCCTTGCGGTACGCGCCTTCGAGTCGCGCGTCGGGCTCCAGGTCGTAGCCGATCGCGGCGAGTGTTTCGGCGATGCGGCGCGATTGGGTCGGTGTGTAGCGGGGCCGGTCCTCGATGCCAAGAAGCGCTGCAAGCTTGCCGACGGGGACGAAGAGCCCGCCGTCGTCCGATGTGTGCTCGGCGATGATCTTGCACGCGGCAGCGGTGAGCGGATGGTCAGAGCCCTTTCGGAGCTCTGGGGGCAATGCTTCCCACGCTTCGACCGTCAGGGCCTCGGTCTCGCCTTTGTTCGCGATACGGCTCAGGGCGCGCAGGTCGGCGACGCAGGCGTCGAAGATCTCGGCGAGCGGCTTGAACTGGCTCGGAATCCCCAGCGCATCAGGTATCTGCACCGCGAACGGATCGAGGGCTGCGCTTGCGGGCGTGTAGGTCACTGTTGCGGGGCGTTTGGAGACCTTCAGGACGATGCCGTCGCCGAAGCGTTCGCGATAGCGCTTCGCGAACAGCGTCGTGAACTCTTCCGGCACTCGCTTGGTGACGACGCTGCGCGGCGTCTGCGGCAGCGAATCGGCCACCGCCTGGGCCAGCCACGCCGGGCACGGCTGCTGCTTCGCGACGCACCACGCGAGGGCTGCCCTCAATGCATCATCGCGCCACGATGCCGTGTCCTCGGCGAGCGTCTGAATATCCTTGAGGCTGAAGGACTCAGCATGCCTGGCGACCAGGAACCAGAGGAGCGCGCTGGAGTAATGCTGGAAGCTCCACGATCGAGACTGGCCGGCGTGCTCGCCGTGGAGGAACCGCAAGCGCGCGACTTCCCGCACGATCGGGCCGAGGTCCTTCTTGTCAACCAAGGCACGGCGCTCAAGCCCGTAGTAGAAGACGAAGAAGTAGCCGTCGGTCGGGGGCAGTTGCTCGCGTCCGGCGGCCATCCAGTCGAGGTACGCCGCCCGCTGGCCCGCGTTCATCCGGGCGTACCAGGGCCAGTAGGGGAGTTCGTTTGCGGCGGGCGTCGCCGCGACCTTCAAGGACGAGTCGAGTTGAGAAGGGTCTTCGGCAGGCTGTCCGCGCTGCTTGCCCTCGGTGACGTATGTCATCGGCGAGGCGAGGTGACGACCGCCGATGTCGAAGGGTTGCCGAAGCCCGCGCCAGGCCGGGATGGCGTTCGATCGATCGGGCCGGCGCGGCGGCTCGCCCACCCGCACCTCGATCACATACCCGCCTGACCCGAAGGTAGAAGATGCTTGGGGCGGTTCAAGCGGCTTGAACCAGTCCGCGTCCTGACTCACGC
>CALALQ010000086.1 GCA_937925595.1 uncultured Demequina sp.
GACACGCAGGTCGCGGTCGCGGGCGGCCACGTCACGCTGGTCGGCATGAAGGATGCCGCGTCGACGATGCCGTTCGACGCGTCGCGGCTGTACGCCAAGAACGTCGCGAACCTCATCGAGCTGATGACGGTCGATGGCGTCGTGCGGCCCGACTTCGACGATGAGGTGGTCGCGGGGGCGTGCCTCACGGCGGATGGCGTCGTGCGGCACGCGCCCACGGCGGAGGCGCTCGCGGCATCCGTCGCGACGCAACCTGCACGACCGGTTACCGAAGGAGGGGCCTGATGGATGCCGTCGCGCTCGCGACGATCACCGTGCTCGCGGTGTTCGTGGGATTCGAGGTCGTGTCGAAGGTCTCGAGCACGCTGCACACGCCGCTCATGAGCGGCACGAACGCGATCCACGGCATCGTGGTGATCGGCGCCGTGATCGTCGCCGGGCAGGCGCAGGATCCCGGCGTGCTCGTGGTCGCCCTGGTCGCGGTGGTGCTCGCCACCGCGAACCTCGTCGGCGGGTTCGTGGTGACCGACCGGATGCTGGAGATGTTCCGCGGCTCGAGACCGGCTCAGCGGGTTACCGGGGCCGACGAGGGAAGCTCGAACGGGGAGACCGGACGGTGAGCCTCATCGACCCGACCTGGAGCGCGCTGCTCTACCTCGTCGCCGCGGTCTGCTTCATCCTCGCGCTGCGCGGGCTCAGCTCGCCGCGCACCGCCCGCCGGGGCAATCTGATCGGCGCCGTCGGCGCCGCCATCGCGCTCGTCACGGTGTTCCTCTCGAGCCGGCTCGAGAACATCCCGTGGATCCTCGGCGCGATCGCGGTCGGCGCGGCTGTCGCGTGGCCGGTCGCGCGCCGGGTGCACATGACCCAGATGCCCCAGCTCGTGGCCATGCTCAACGGGGTCGGCGGCGGTGCGGCGGCGCTCGTCGCGCTGCTGGAGCTCGGCCACGCCGACACCTGGGGCATCCGGCTCGCGGTCGTGCTGACGATGCTCATCGGCGCGGTGAGCTTCGCCGGGTCGATCATCACGTTCGCGAAGCTCCAGGGACTCATGTCGGCCAAGGCCGTGGTGTTCCCGGGGCTGCCCGTGCTCATGGGACTCGTCATCCTGGCCGGCGTCGGTGCCGGCGTCTGGATCGTCGCGGTCGACGGCGCGCCGGGCCTCGCCGTGACCGTCCTCGCGGCCGGACTGCTCCTCGGCGTGCTGCTCGTGCTGCCCGTCGGCGGCGCCGACGTGCCGATCGTCATCTCGCTGCTCAACGCGTTCACCGGGCTCGCGGTCGCCGCGTCCGGGTTCGTGCTCGGGAATGTGCTGCTCATCATCGCCGGCACGCTCGTCGGCGCATCCGGCACCATCCTCACCCGGGCCATGGCGACCGCCATGGGCCGAAGCGTCGCGGGGATCCTGTTCGGTGCGTTCCGCGGCGGGTCGACGGCAGGGTCGACGGATGTCTCGGACCGCCCCGTGCGCTCGTCGAGCGCGGAGGACGTCGCGGTGCTGCTCGGGTACGCGCAGAAGGTGGTCATCGTGCCCGGGTACGGGCTCGCCGTCGCGCAGGGGCAGCACACCGTCGCCGAGCTGCAGCGCGAGCTCGAGGCCCGGGGCATCGAGGTGATGTTCGCGATCCACCCGGTCGCCGGGCGCATGCCCGGGCACATGAACGTGCTGCTCGCCGAGGCAGATGTGCCGTACGAGTCGCTGCGCGAGATGAGCGAGGTGAACGGCGAGTTCGCCCAGGCGGATGTCGCGCTCGTGGTCGGCGCGAACGATGTCGTGAATCCGGCGGCGAAGACGACGCCGGGCTCCCCGATCTACGGCATGCCGATCCTCGAGGTCGGGGATGCGCGGCAGGTGGTCTTCCTCAAGCGGTCGATGCGTCCGGGCTTCGCGGGGATCGAGAACGAGTTGCTGTACGAGCCGCAGACGACGCTACTGTTCGGCGACGCGAAGGACTCCCTCGGCAAGGTCGTCTCCGCGGTCAAGGCGCTCTGAGCTCGCCCGCGCGGGTCGAGGACCGAGCGCCGGCGAGCGTGTCGAGACCCCGACCCGTCCACCGCGAACCTCCGCGCTCGTCATCCCGTGGGGTGCAGGCGATGCTCAGCGACGCGACGCGTAGGATTGAACCATCCCCGAACGAAAGAGGTCGCCGTGGCCGAAGCCCGTGCCGACGCGGTCGTGCGCGCGCCGTACTGGGTCGTCCCCGTGCTCCGGGGCGCCCTCGCCATCGTGCCCGCGGTCGTCATCACGTTCTCGCAGGACCACTCCCCCGCGCTCGGCCTCGCGGTGTTCGGCGTGTGGGCCGTCGTCTCCGGCGTGCTCACCGGGGCGCTCTCGCTCCGACTCGTCGACGACCGGCTGATCAGGGCCCTGTTCGCGGTCAGCGGGCTCGTCACGGCGATCGCCGGGTTGCTCGCGCTCATGCTGCCGGCGACCCTCGGGGTCCTCGTCGTCCTGGTCGTCTCCTGGGCCGCCGTCACGGGCATGATCGAACTGATCGCCGGGCTGCGCAGCCGCGGCCGCAGCGGCGCGTCGCGCGACTGGGTCGCCGTCGGCGCGGCCACGGCGCTGGCCGCCGTGGTCTTCCTCATCTTCCCCCTCGATCCAGTGAGCATCGTCGGACTGCTCGGGGCGTACCTCGTCATCGTCGGCGTGCTGCTCGTGATCGGGGGCGTTTCGCTCAGAGGGGGTGGCGCGGCTCGTACGGCCGGCGCCGGCCCCGAGGCATCCGGATCGGAGCAGTTGTGACCCAGCAACCCGGGGACTCGTACCAGCCCAGCCGCCGTGAGGTACTCCGCCCGGCCGAGTACGTCGGTGGAGCCGCGATCGCCGCGATCTTCGTGGGGCTCGTCACGCTGCTCGTCACGCTCGACTGGACCATCACCCTGATCGGCGCCGGCGGCGTGTTCATCGTCGTGCTCATGGCGCTCGCGCTGCTGCAGATGGCGATCAAGCCGGATGCCTCGGAGCGCGCCGAGCTCACCGAGAACCCCGACACGGTGACGCCCCCGGTGGACCGCGAGGACCCCGACGCACCGCCGGCTCCGCCGGCCGACCGCGGCCACTGATCCGCGCCGGTTTCGCACCGCCCCGTTGCGCTCGTTCGTCGCGCGTTCGTTCGTCCGCACGTTATGTCCGCCGCGCCATATAGTCGCGGAGCGCGCCAATCGGGTTGGCGCAGACGGACGCGAAGTGGCGCGGCGGACATAACGTGCACGGGCGTCGAACCTCCGGGCGTCGAACCTCCGGGGCGCCTCCGGGCTCAGCCCAGGGCGTCGACGAGTTCGTCGGCCAGCCCGATGTAGCTCGCGGGCGTCAGCGCGAGCAGCCGCTGCTTCGCCTCGTCGCCGATCTCGAGGCCTTCGACGAACGCCGCGAGATCCGCACCGCCGACCCGCTTGCCGCGCGTCAGCTCCTTCAGGAGCGCGTACGGGTCGGCGATGGTCGACCGGCCGGCGACGACCTCGGCGCGGATGACGGTCTGGATCGCCTCGCCGAGGACCTCCCAGTTGGCGTCGAGGTCGGCGAGCAGCAGGTCGCGGTCGAGATCGATCTCGCCGAGTCCGCGCTGGATGTTGTCCAGCGCGAGCAGGGTGTGGCCGAAGCCGACGCCGATGTTGCGCTGCGCGCTCGAGTCCGTGAGATCGCGCTGCAGGCGCGAGGTCACGAGGGTGGCCGCGAGCGAGTCGAGCACGGCTGACGAGAGCTCGAGGTTCGCTTCGGCGTTCTCGAACCGGATCGGGTTCACCTTGTGCGGCATGGTCGAGGACCCCGTGGCGCCGGCGGCCGGGATCTGCCGGAAGTAGCCGAGCGAGATGTAGGTCCAGATGTCGGTCGCGAGGTTGTGCAGGACCCGATTCGCGTGCGAGATGCGGCCGTAGAGCTCGGCCTGCCAATCGTGCGACTCGATCTGGGTCGTCAGCGGGTTCCAGGTCAGTCCGAGCGACTCGACGAACTCGCGTGACAGCTCGGGCCACGACACATCCGGCGCCGCGACGACGTGCGCGGAGAACGTGCCGGTCGCACCCGAGAACTTGCCCAGGTACTCGGTCTGCTCGATCTGCAGCTCGATCCGTCGGAGGCGGTGCGCGAAGACGGCGAGCTCCTTGCCCATCGTGGTCGGCGTCGCCGGCTGCCCGTGCGTGCGCGAGAGCATCGCGGCGTCGCGGTGCTCGCGCGCGAGCGCGGCGATGGTCTCGATGACCGCCGTCAGTTTGGGCTGGAGCACGTCGCGCACCGCGTCGCGCACGGTGATGGCGTACGACAGGTTGTTGATGTCCTCGCTGGTGCAGGCGAAGTGCGTGAGCTCGGCGAGATGGGTGAGGCCGCGCTCGGCGAGGCGCCGGCGCACGTAGTACTCGACGGCTTTGACGTCGTGGCGGGTGGTGGCCTCGAGGGTGGCCAGCTCGTCGATGTCGGACTGCCCGAAGTCGGTGACGATCTGGCGCAGCGTGGCCTGCTGTTCGGCGTCGAGCGGCGCGGTGCCGAAGAAGCCGTGATCGGCCTGCGTGATGAGCCACTCGATCTCGACCTGCACGCGAGCCCGGTTCAGGCCGGCCTCCGAGAGGTGCTCACCGAGGGCGCCCACCGCCGCGCGGTAGCGGCCGTCGAGGGGGCTGAGCGGCTGGGGAGGCAGCGACATCTATCGGATTCCTTGTCTGAGAGCTGGTGCGAGTTGCCGGAACAGCGACTGCGTCGACCGCTCTATCATCCCAAGAACTCGGTCGAAGGTTTCCGCGTCGGAGTAGTACGGGTCCGGGACGTCCTGCAACGGGGCGAGGTCGGCGTCGAACTCGAGGAGCAGCCGCACCTTCTGCTGGTCGAGCAGGCTGCGGGCCCAGTTGCGCAGGATGCGCGCCTGGCCGCGGTCGAACGCGACCACGAGGTCGAGCATCGGGAAGCGACTCGGATCGAACTGGCGCGCACGGTGCGCCGACCCGTCGTAGCCGGCGCGCTCGAGCGCGTCGAGCGTTCGGTGGTCGGCGCGCTCGCCGACGTGCCAGTCACCCGTCGCAGCCGATTCGATCGCGAGGGCGCCGTCGAGCCCCTCGCGTTCGGCAAGAGACCGCAGCACCACCGCCGCCATCGGCGAACGGCAGATATTGCCCGTACACACGAACGACACCCGGAACGGCTGCGCGGCGTCCCCCGCGGGTTCCGCTCGCGTCATTGCTCCATTCTGGCCAGATCGGGGCGCGTGCACCAGATGAGGGATGCGTCGGTCTTCCTCCACAGGCGGCGCGGCCGCCGACGGTCTCCCCAGATCGAGCGGATGCGTCGGCCCGAGGCCGCGCAACGGTCACGCTCTCCGGATGCGTGAATGGTCATCGGAGGGGCCCGTCCCCGGGCGCGGGGCCGGCCGTCTCCTCGTCGAGGTCGAGCGCGGCCTCGTCGAGGTCGACGCCTTCCTGGCGGAGCTGGAGGTGCATGCGCGGGCTCCCGATGCCGCATCCGGGCGGCTGGCGTGGCGCTCGACCGCGGCCGAGCACTACGAACGCCGGCTCGCCGAGCTCCGCGATCGGCTCGCCGCGGCGACGCGGGTGGTGGCCGAAGGCCGCGACGCACTCGAGCGCCGCGCGCGCGTCCTGCGCGTCCTCGCCGACGCCGAGGCGGGAACACTGTGGCCGACGAGCTGACCGTGAGCGTGGGCGGTGGCACCCGTGTCGCGGTCGATGAGCTGTTCGCTGAGGCTGCCGCGTTGGGCGCGCTGCACCGGGCCTGTGGCGAGTGGACCCAGCGGGCGCGTGAGCTGCGCGAATGGGCCGGCTCGGCGGGCATCGATGCCGCGCCGGGAGCGGGGGGTGACACCCCGGGGTACTCGCTGCACCACGCCTGGGTGCTGTTCGACCGTGCAGCGGTCGAAGCCGAGGGCTTGCACGCGGCGTTGGTCCGGTGCGCTGAGCGGTACGGCCACGCCGAGCGGACCGTCACGGCGATGTGGGACCTCGGCGCTCGGTATGGTGCGGGCGTCCTGGGTCTCACCTTTCCGCTGTGGGCAGCCCCCGCCGGGCTGGTCGCCGCGACGCTCGCCGGCGCGGCCGCCGCGGGGCTCTGGAGTCCGGAGCGCTCGCTCGGGGCGATCGGGTCGAACCCGGCTGTCGTCAGGCTGGTGCGTTCGGCGGGCGGCGCCATCGATGAGGCGGTGCTCGGGCGGATGGGCGTGCCGCCCGGGCTCGCGGTGCTGCTCGGGCGGTCGATGCGCGCATCGGAGAACGCGAGCGTGCTGCTCGGGGCCGCGGCCACCTTCGGGCTGGTCGGCAGCACCGTACTGATCGACGGGCCGGTGACGGTGCGGCGCGCCTCACCCGCGCCGGCCCGGGTGCCGGCGCCGACCGGGACCGCCCAGC